>JBBKXO010000411.1:0-3242 GCA_037969525.1 Burkholderiales bacterium
AGACCACGCTGGAACTTACATCACAAATAAAACCAGGCGGCACATTCCAGGCCATAGGCACCGTCGACTTACTCAAACAAACTGCGGATGTGCGCGTCAACGCCAGCGCAGTCGTGCTGGCCCCCATTGCAGGATTGATCGGGCGTCACACCACGCTCAATCTCGCCACCGGTAACGCGGGTACCGAGGGCCGCCTGGTCTGGAATGGCAAGTCCAATCCGGCAACCTTGCGCTACATCGGTGCCGCCGCTGTCACCGATGTCGAGTTGAGAATCGCAGGCGCCGCGGAACGTCTCGTCAGCTGGCAGCGATTGGCTGCAACCGGCCTGAATTACAGTCTGGCTGAAAACCGGTTGTCGATCACCGAACTGCGGCTCTCCCAACCATACGCAAAACTGGTTATCAACAAGGATCGCGGCACCAATTTTTCGGGGCTGGTGCGTCCAGTCAAAACCGCAGCTGATACCGCTGCACCCAAACCTGCTACAGGCCCGCCCCTGGCCATCACGCTGGAGCACGTCAAACTCGAGCGCGGCGCAATGGATTTCAGCGACCTCAGCCTGATCATCCCCTTTGCCACCCACATCAAAACATTGAATGGCACGTCGAATGGAATTTCATTCGCTCCCGAATCGCGCGCGAACTTGAAGCTGGAGGGTCGTGTAGGGGACTACGGCCTAGCGCGCGCAGAAGGGACATTTCAGATACTTGCGCCCAAGAAATTCACCGACATCACCATCAGTTTCCGTAACGTCGCGCTGCCGCTGCTCAGTCCCTACACCGCAACCTTTGCCGGACGCAAAATCGAGGCGGGCAAACTGGCGCTGGACCTGCAATACAAGATTAACAACAGCGAGCTGGCCGGCGAAAACAAAATACTGCTTGAAAAGGTCGTACTGGGCGAGCGCGTGAACAGTCCGAAAGCTCTTGATTTGCCCCTGGACCTGGCGATTGCTCTGCTTACCGACAGCGACGGCAAGATCAACCTCGCGGTTCCAGTCACCGGCAATGTCGACAACCCCCAGTTCAGTTATGGCGACATCATTGCCAAAGCGATCGGCTCGACACTTACCGGCATCATCGCGGCGCCATTTCGCGCTTTAGGCGCCATATTTGGTGGCAGCGCTGAGACGCTGGGCGATATCGTCTTCGATCCAGGCAGCGCGCGCATCCTGCCAACCGAATATGAGAAGTTGCGACGGGTTGCAGACGGCCTGCAAAAACGTCCGCAGCTCAAGCTGATGGTGCAGGGCACTTATCATCCACAGAATGACAGCTACGCGTTGCGGACAAAGTTGGTGCGCCGCGACCTGGCAATACGCGAAGGATTAAATCTCGCGAAGAATGAAGATCCTGGCCCGGTCGGATTTGCCAGCGCCAAGACGCAGCGCGCGCTCGAAGATTTGTTTGGTGACACCGCCGGAAATACGGACGCGGTGGCGCAGTTTACTGCATCCTTTGGTAAGACCGCAGGCCGCGAAGTCAGCCGCGTCAGTCCCGCGCTGGCAGCGACCGGCAGTGGCGCCGGCGACCCAACACTGTATGAGGCTTTGTACGTCAAACTGATCGAGCAAAAAACACTGCCGCCATCGGCGCTGTCTGATTTGGCCCGCGACCGCGCCGACGCGATCACCTCCGCATTCATCAAGCGCCTCAAGTTCGATGCGGTGCGACTGGGCAACACACCGGCTGCGGCAACCACTGAGGTCGCCGACAACGGCATACCGGTGAAGCTGACTTTTGCGCCAATCAATTGAGCGCCGGATGACGACACCCCAGCGCCATCGCTAACGCCGAGGCGGCACTGGGAAATTAAATTTTTTAATTTTCCTTGCAGCCTGCATTGCGTGGCAGCTGGCGAAACGGCGTTCGCAGCGCAAGCAACAACGCTTTAGTCATGCGCACCCGGTCAAAGCGCATCATTGCCGGCATGACCGGGGCAACGTGATCAACCCCCGAGACTTGCACAAAATCCATGCCGGGCAGCACCGCAGCCTCGAGCGGCACCAGTCCGTCATTGCGGATCCCCTCGCGCCACATCAGCTGGTACGGAATCTCGAGCGTGGTTTTTGTCTGTGAACCCGCCGCCCCGTCGAGCGCGCTGGCAAATGCAACGGCCGGCACCTCCCGCACAATCTCGTCGATCACGGCCCGGTTATCTCGGTAGTAGGCACGCGCAGCAGCTGTGGTCAGGCCCAGCGCCGACTCCCTGGAGCCGCCGAGTATCCCGAGCACCATGGTCGCGAGCAACGGATTGAGCTTCGTATCGTCCAGCAGCATGTCGGCCACCGGCGAGCCGAAGAATGCCCCCTGCAGCGAAACCCAGCCCTGGACTTTGCTGCGCAAAGCCGGCTCCGTGCGCAATGCTTCGAGCACGTCAACCGAGCCCTTGCTGTGCGAGATCAGAATAACCGGCTTCATAGACAGGCGCATTGCCCTGGCAATAATCGGCGCATTGATCGCCATGCTTTGCCGGGATTTCACTGCAACCCGCTGGTGATCAACACCAATCAAGGCAAGCCAGCGTAACTGGTCCGCGAAATACGCAGGATCAATATCGCTGAAATAACCCGGAACCAGTAGCACCTTGTAGCGGCGCAGCTTCTCGACCTGGACCGCACCGAACGCACAATCGCTACGCCAGGCGTCGAGATAATCGCGCGTTGCATCCGCACCGCCGGCAGCGCGCGCGACACCTGAGACCAAAATCGCCAGAGCGGCGACCGAGACCACCAATAAAGTCCGCGCGTTCGACATGGCCACTTATAGCACGCATGAATGCAACCGACCGTCGCAGCTCAGCGCGGCCCAGCTCCAATGGTATGCGTATCCGTCTTTCGCAACCAATCAATCAATACGCGATTGACGGCTTCGGGCTGTTCTATGGTCGATAAGTGTCCGCAGTTTTCAATAATCTCCAGCCGCGATCCCGAGATCATCGCCGCCATCGCCTCATGATCCGCTACTGGCGTCACTGGATCATTGCGGCCGCACATCACCAGCGTCGGCACCATCACACGGCCCAGATCCTCATGCGAGTCCGGACGGCCCAGCATGGCTGACTGTTGGTTGAATTGCCCGCGCGCACCAATGCTACGCGCCATATCGGTCATCAGTTCCGTCAAGTCGGCACGCAGCACATGCGACGGATGCATCCATCTTGCCGGCAGTTCGGGAATCAATGCCTCGATCCCGCCAGCCTTTACCTTGGCGATGTCTGCGTAGCGGCCTGCGCGTCGTGC
>JBBKXO010000412.1:0-3861 GCA_037969525.1 Burkholderiales bacterium
TCGAATTCATCACGGGCGCGGGCATTGAACAGAATGGATTTGGCCCAGCCTTCGCCCGCACCCAGCACGTCGCCATAAGAAAATCCGCCGCAGGCTGCCACCCCCTGATAATCCCTGAGACTCACGCGTCCCGCGATGATGTCGGTCATGTGCACATCGACAGTCGCGAATCCCGCGCGATCAAAAGCCGCCGCCATTTCGATCTGTCCGTTGACGCCCTGCTCGCGCAGGATGGCCACGCGCGGACGCACACCGCGCACTATGTACGGTGCGGCAATATTCTCGTTCGGATCGAACGTCAGTTTGGGACGTAACCCCGGATCTGCCGCGTCCAGCAAGCGGTCATACTCCTGCTGTGCACACTCGGGATTGTCGCGCAACAGCTGCATCCGGTATGTGGTTTCCGACCAGGCTCGATGCAAATCGATACGCGCTTCGTCCAGCACCGTTTTGCCTTCGACATTCACCACCAGCCGCCCGCTGTCGTTGACACTACCGATCACCGCGCAGTGCGCCGCCAGCCCGGCGTCTGCGAAATGCGCGATGACCGCGGCGCGATCTGCAGCACGCAATTGCACGACCGCGCCGAGTTCCTCATTGAAGAGCTGTGCCTCAGCATAGCCTTGCAGTTCAATGCTGGCACCGCAGCGTCCGGCGAACAGCATTTCGCACAGCGTCACCAGCAGGCCTCCGTCGGATCGGTCGTGATAAGCCAGCAGCAGGCCCTGCGCATTCAGCTGCTGGATAGCGGCGAAGAAATTCTTCAGGTCTGCGACATTCACCACGTCCGGTGTCGTATCGCCGAATGCGTCATAAACCTGTGCCAGTGCCGAACCGCCCAGCCGCGTGCGGCCGCGCCCGAGATCGATGAGCAGCAGATCGGTATCGCCACAGTCTGTACGCAACTGCGGCGTCAACGTCCGGCGCGCATCGGTCACCGGTGCGAACGCCGAGATGATCAGCGACAGCGGTGCAATCACTTCTTTCCGCGCCGCCCCTACACCCCACGCCGTCTTCATTGAAAGAGAGTCCTTGCCCACCGGAATGCTGATGCCGAGTTGTGGACACAGCTCCATCGCCACCGCACGTACGGTATCAAACAACGCTGCATCCTCGCCGGGATGCCCGGCGGCAGCCATCCAGTTGGCTGACAGCTTCACGTCACCCAGCCGGGCTATCGGAGCGGCCGCGATATTGGTAATCGCCTCACCCACGGCCATGCGCCCGGATGCCTCCGGATTGATGACTGCCAGCGGTGTGCGCTCACCCATGGCCATCGCTTCGCCGCGCGTGGTGTGGAATCCCATCAGCGTCACCGCGACATCCGCCACCGGCACCTGCCACGGCCCGACCATCTGGTCGCGCGCAGTCATGCCACCGACCGTGCGATCGCCGATGCTGATCAGGAAGGTCTTGTCAGCGATCGTAGGCAGGCGCAACACGCGATACAGCGCCTCTCGCAGTTCGATGCCCGCAGCATCGAACACCTGCCCCTCGCGCACCAGGCGCTGCACATCGCGGATCATTTTCGGCGGCTTGCCGAGCAGCACATTGAGTTCGATGTCGACCGGATTGTTGTCGAACACCCGATCGTGGACAGTCAACTGCCCGTCGGCTGTCGTCGTGCCGACGACGGCGTACGGACAGCGTTCACGTTCGCAAATCAACTTGAACTGCGGCAGATCCCGCGGTGCGATGCCCAGCACATAACGCTCCTGCGCTTCATTGCACCAGATCTGGACCGGCGACATGCCCGGCTCTTCGCTGGGCACGTCGCGCAACTGGAAACTGCCGCCGCGATGCGCACCATGCACCAGTTCCGGCAATGCATTCGACAAGCCGCCGGCACCAACATCGTGAATCGACAGTATTGGATTGGCCTCACCCAGCGCCCAGCAGCGGTCTATGACTTCCTGTGCACGGCGTTCAATTTCCGGATTGCCGCGCTGTACCGAATCGAAATCGAGGTCTTCCTGATTGGTGCCGGTGTTCATGCTTGAAGCCGCACCGCCGCCGAGGCCGATCAGCATGCCGGGGCCGCCCAGTTGAATCAGCAACGCGCCTACAGGCAATCTCAGCTTGTCGGTATGCCCGGCCGCGATGCTGCCAAGGCCGCCGGCGATCATGATCGGCTTGTGATAACCGCGCACCTCGTTGCCGACGCGCAATTCATAACTGCGAAAATATCCCGCGAGATTGGGCCGGCCGAATTCATTGTTGAACGCCGCCCCACCGATCGGTCCTTCGAGCATGATCTGCAGCGCCGAGGCTATGCGTCCCGGCTTGCCCACGGGATTGGCTTCCCACGGCTGTTCGAATCCGGGTATGTGCAGATTGGAAACCGAGAACCCGGTCAATCCGGCCTTGGGCTTGGCGCCGCGCCCCGTCGCACCCTCATCGCGAATCTCGCCGCCGGAACCCGTGGCCGCCCCAGGAAACGGCGAGATCGCCGTCGGATGATTGTGGGTCTCGACTTTCATCAGGATGTGCGTCAGTTCCTGCTGATAAGCGTAGCTCTGCTCCGCGCCCGGATAAAAACGTTCCACCGTGGCGCCTTCGATCACCGAAGAGTTGTCGGAATAGGCCACCACCGTGCCTTGCGGATGTTTCTCGTGCGTGGTGCGGATCATGCCGAACAGTGTTCGATTCTGGATTTCGCCATCGATGATCCAGTCGGCGTTGAAAATCTTGTGCCGGCAGTGCTCGGAATTCGCCTGCGCGAACATCATCAGTTCGACATCAGTCGGATTGCGTCCCATGCGGGCATAGTTGTCGAACAGATAGTCGATCTCGTCAGCAGACAGCGCCAGGCCCATGGTGGTGTTGGCGCGGATCAGTGCGTCGCGTCCGCCGCCGATCAGATCGACACTGGCCAACGGCCGTGGCTCGATGTGGCGAAACAGGGCTTCGGCATCATCGAGCGCATCGAGTACCGACTCGGTCATGCGGTCATGCACATGCGGCAGCAATTTCGTCCGCTCCGTTGCCGACAGCGGCTGGCCGCCGCGACTGCACCACCACGCCACACCGCGCTCGATGCGCTCAACCGCGGGCAGGCCGCAATGTCTGGCAATATCGGTGGCTTTGGACGACCAGGGTGAGATCGTACCCAGCCGCGGCGTCACCAGCAGCAGCGTGCCATTCTGCGCCACCGGTGCCGTGACCGGGCCATAGCTCAGCACGCGTTCCAGTTGCTGCCGTTCGGAGTCACCCAGCGCGCTTTGGAGGCTGATGAAGTGCCAGTACTCGGCGGCGACTTGCAGGCCGGGAATGTCGGCGGCAACCGCATCCAGAAGTTTTTTCCTGCGAAAAGCAGAGAGGGCGTTGCGTCCTCTCAGGCTTAGGAAATGCGGCATGATGTATGGCTGATCGGAAAGCGTAATTTTACCCGAACCTGCCCCGTTACGCAGAGGCGCATGCGTTAAACTTGCGATCATCATGAAATTGCCACACGCCTCTCCCGTACTGCTGAGCGCCGACTTGCGCAAAGTCGAGCAAGCTGCGCTCACCGGCAGCCACCCCGCTCCACTGATGGAACTTGCCGGTCGCGCTGCCGCGGATTTTGCCCGCACACTCGCCGGCGACAGCGGCAAGCCGGTGCTGATATTCGCCGGCCCCGGCAACAACGGCGGCGACGCGCTGGTGGTCGCCCGCCATCTCAAGCAATGGTGGTTCAAAGTCACCGTGATCTGCACCGGCGATCCCGCAAAATATACCGGCGATGCCGCGGCGGCACTGCAGGCCTGGCGCAAGGCCGGCGGTACTATCGCAACCGCCCTGCCTGTGACACAGGACTGGGCGCTGGTCATCGACGGCCTGTTCGGCATCGGCCTGAAACGTGATCTGGCCGGCCAGGAAGCA
>JBBKXO010000413.1:0-9532 GCA_037969525.1 Burkholderiales bacterium
GCGTCCTTGCCCTTGGCGGCGTCAATATCACCTTGAACAATACTGATGCTTGGTCTGATGCCGGTACTGTGGTGACGGCGACGGGAAACCTGGAGGTGCTGAACTCCAGCAGCTTGGACAGCAACGGATTGATGAACATCGGCACCGGCGGCAACGTGCTGGTGGATCAGAGTTGGGTGGGTGGCAATCCGGATGTTTACCTCACTGTGGGCGGTGTGATCAACATGAGTAATGGCGGCACCATCAATGCAGCAGTGCCGACCACGATCTACGCGTTTTTCCCCAAACTGACCAGCGGCGGCTACTTCGTCAACGGCATCGAAGGCGTGGTGTTTGATACGTTGACTGGTACCGGTTTCCGCGCCGACGGCAGTCCGGCGATACTCGATACCAACCTGATCATTACTTATGGCGGGGCTTTGAATATACCGACGGATGCGCTGATCGTGGCCATGGGCGAGTCGATCAAACCGCCGGAAGCGCAGAAGAGCAAGGATGTCTTCAAGGATGCGGAAGATAACGAAGAGAACGCACCGGTCTGCCGCTGATGCATGACGTGCAACAAACCCCGGTGTCCGCACCGGGGTTTTTTTTGAGTATGCAAAGAGTGGTTGAAGTATGGAAATTAAGTGTGAATCTGCCATAATTCCCGTGGAAGCAGGGAGTGCGTGCGCCACAGTCCGACAGATATTGCAGAATACCGGTGTTGATCTTCGGCGCGCACCAGTAGTATGTTGATAATTATTTAAAAACAACGGGTTATGATATGACCATGCTACGCCGACTTATATTTGCCGTCGCCCTGGTCGCCACCAACAGTGTGGCCGTAGCGCAGGATGTGGCGATTCCAGCCCCTAAATTCGATATTCAGCGCTTTGAAGTCGTCGGTGACAGCGTCCTCGGTGCCGATGCTGTACAGCGCCTGGTCGGGCCGTACGCCGGCAAGCAGAAGGATTTCAGCGACGTGCAGCGGGCGCTCGAGGCGCTCGAAGGCGCTTACCGGGATCTCGGTTATGGTGTGATCCAGGTGCAATTGCCCGAGCAGGACATCACGCGCGGTGTGGTGCGCTTCAACATTATCCAGCCGAAAATCGGCAAGGTGATCGTTGATGGCAACCAGAATTTCAGCACCGACAACGTGCGCCGCTCGCTGCCGAGCGTGAAAGAGGGCGAGACCCCCAATTCCATCGAAATCGCCCGCAACCTGCAGCTTGCAGCCGAACATCCGATCAAGCAGACCAGCGTGCTGTTGCGTTCCGGCGCCAGTGAAGGCCTGGTCGATGTCAATGTGCGGGTGAAGGACGACAAGCCGTGGCGGCTGGTGGGCACCCTCGACAATACTGGGACCTCCGACACCGGTTATCTGCGCCTGGGCATCGGCTATCAGCACAGCAACCTGTTCGACCGTGACCACACGCTGTCGCTGCAGTACATCACTTCACCGTCGAAACTCGATCAGGTTTCCATCTACGGTTTCGGCTACCGCATACCCTACTATCGTCTCAACAGTTCACTCGATCTTTATGGCGGCTATTCCGATGTGGATTCCGGTCTGGTCGGAAATCTGTTCAACGTCAGCGGCAAGGGCACGATTGCCGGGATGCGCTGGAATTATTATTTGCCGAAATGGCAGGACGTCGAACATCGGGTTTATCTGGGACTCGACTATCGCGCGTTTCAGAACAATGTCACTTTGGGCGGGATCGGATTCGTGCCGGATATTACCGTGCACCCGGTTTCAGTGGGTTATGCCGGCCTCAAGCGCATGACCGCAAGCGAGTGGGCGTTCAACGGTTCGATTTCAACCAATATTCCCGGCGGCAATGACGGCAAGCAGGAGGACTTCGATCGCACCCGCTTCAATGCCACTGATAATTACGTCATCCTGCGCGCGGGTACCAGCTTTTCACATGCTTTCCGCAATGATTGGCAAAGCCGCATCGCGCTGCACGGACAGTACACCCGCGATTCTCTGATCCCCGGTGAGCAATTCGGCATCGGTGGCAATGACACCGTACGTGGTTACCTGCCGCGGGAAGCGGCAAACGACAAGGGTTATGCCGCGCAGCTGGAGGTCTTTACGCCCAATTTCGCAGAACGTGCTGGTTTGAGCGATAAATGGCGCACCCGGGTGGTTGGTTTCTATGATTTTGGTTCGGTATCGCGCAACAACACGCTGCCAGGGGAGCTGGGCGGCAAATACCTGGCCAGCACCGGGCTGGGCTTGCGCCTGTCCTATGGCAAGAGCGTCAGCCTGCGCATCGATATCGCGCAGATCCTCAAGGCGCACGGCACCCGCCAGACCGACGATCAACGTGTAAGCGCCGGTCTCGCGATCATTTACTGATTCGTCCGGATAGTGCCAAACCCTTGATTCCGAGGGTGGTTCCGGTATAATCCCGGCCTCTCGTGCGGCCTCGCTGCACGACTTGAAATACTTCCTTGCCGCACCGTGCTCGCATCACGGGCGGCCCAACCAGCCCATAAGGAGACTATAAATGCGACATTACGAGATCGTTTTGATTGTCCATCCGGACCAAAGCGAACAAGTGCCGGGGATGATCGATCGCTATCGCCAGATGATCACCGGCCACAACGGTGTGATCCATCGCCTCGAAGACTGGGGCCGCCGCCAACTGACCTACCCGATCCAGAAGCTGCACAAGGCGCATTATCTGATGATGAATGTCGAATGCGGCAATGAGACGCTGCTGGAACTCGAACATGCATTCAAATTCAACGACGCCGTGTTGCGTCACCTCACGGTCAGCATGACCGAGGCCGTGACCGGTCCGTCACCGATGATGCGGGATGAAAAGTCACGGTCGATGCCTGCTGACGAGCCTGCCAAGCCGGTAGCTGCGGAGAGCACGACCCCGGAGACTAAGAGCGCGGCTGCGGAGAGCGCGGCCTAAGTGAGCCGGAACACGGTCAGGTTGAGTGCAACTCTGGCCGCGGTCGAAACTTTGCGCCATACCCCCGCCGGTCTGCCGGTCGTTGATTTCACCCTGGCACATGCTTCGCAGCAAGCGGAGGCAGGTAACCAGAGACAGGTGGAATTCGACATGCCGGCCAAGGCGACGGGTGAACTCGCAGCCCGCATCGCGCAAGCGCAGCAGGGCAGCCAGGTTGAGGTGCAGGGATTTCTGAACCGCAAGCATCGCATGAGCAGGCAAGTGGTCCTGCATGTAACGAACATAGACATGATCTGAAAAGGAAACGCACATGGCAAGAATGGGCGGAAGTGGCGGTAAAGGGAAATTCAAGGGCAAGGGCAAAGGCAAGAAAGACGGACGCAAGGGCAATGCCCTGTTCCGTCGCCGGAAGTTCTGCCGTTTCACGGCCGATGGCATCAAGCAGGTCGATTACAAGGACATCGGCATCCTGAAGGATTTCATCAACGAAAACGGCCGGATCATTCCGGCACGGATCACTGGCACCAAGTCACGTTTTCAGCGCCAGTTGTCGATAGCGATCAAGCGCGCGCGCTTCCTGGCGCTGCTGCCGTATACCGATCTGCATTGAAAGGGCATAGACCATGCAAGTCATACTGCTGGAAAAAGTAATCAACCTGGGAACGCTGGGTGACGTGGTGCGCGTCAAGGACGGCTACGCGCGCAATTTCCTGATTCCTCAACGCAAGGCCAAGCGCGCGACGACCGCAAACCTGGCCGAGTTCGAGCAGCGTCGCGCCGAACTGGAGAAGGCACATGCCGCGAGTTTGGTGCTGGCGCAGGAGCGGGCCGCCAAGGTCGAAGGTCTGATGGTGCAGATCACCCAGAAGGCCGGCGTAGACGGCAAGCTGTTCGGATCAGTGACCAACAGCGACATCGCGGAAGCACTGGAAAAGCAGGGCGTTGAGGTGCCAAAAGCATCGATCCGCATGCCTGATGGTCCGCTGAAAACCATCGGTGACTATCCGCTGAAAATCGCACTGCATACCGATGTGGTGGTAACCATCACCGTTTCGGTGCTCGGCGAGGCTGCCTGATCTCAGGATCACGCTGAATCGAAAGCGTTTTTTGCGGTACAGAAAAAGGGCTGGCAACAGCCCTTTTTTTTCGGTAGATTGGTGAGGATTTCGCGCACCGCTGCCGCCATCGACGATAACTAAAATATCGTTATAAAACAACAAGTTATATAAGGTTATCGATACCGATGGTGCAACTCGTCACGCCGCTCAGCAAAGACCCGCAGCTCGACGCCGCGCGCACGCCTCCGCACTCCATCGAAGCCGAGCAATCTGTGCTCGGCGGGCTGCTGCTCGACAATACCGCGTGGGATCGCATTGGTGACGTGATTACCGAGGCCGATTTTTACCGCGGTGATCACCGCACCATCTTTCAGCATATCGCGCAGCTGATTGAGCACAACAAACCGGCCGATGCGCTGACGGTGGCGGAAAGCCTGGAGCGCAGCGGCAAGCTCGTTGAAGTCGGCGGCCAGGCCTATATCGGCTCGCTGGCCCTGAACACACCCAGTGCCGCCAACATCCGCCGTTACGCCGAGATCGTCCGTGAGCGTTCGATCATGCGCAACCTGGCAGCTGTTGGTACTGCGATTGCCGATTCGGCGTACAGCAAGAGCGGCAAGGATGCTCATCTGCTGATCGATGAAGCTGAAGCCCGCGTGTTCCAGATCGCCGAGGCCGGTTCCAAGTCCAAACAGGGTTTCGTCAAGATTGATCCGCTGCTCACCGAAACGGTGGAGCGCATCGACATGCTCTACAGCCGCGAGAACAAGAGCGATGTGATCGGCCTGTCTACGGGTTATGTGGATCTCGACCGCTATACCTCCGGCCTGCAGCAGGGTGAACTGATCGTTGTTGCAGGACGCCCGTCGATGGGCAAGACTGCGCTCGCGATGAACATGGTGGAAAACGCCGCGCTGGACAGCAAGAAGGCCGTCGCTGTGTTCAGCATGGAGATGTCGGGCCCCCAGCTGGCGATGCGCATGATCGGTTCGGTGGGGCGCGTTGATCAGCACCAGTTACGCACCGGCACGTTCAAGGAAGAAGACTGGCCGCGGCTGGTCGATGCCGTCGGCAAGCTGAACGATGCGCAGATATTCATTGATGACTCCGCCGGGCTCAATGCCCTGGAAGTGCGTTCGCGCGCGCGCCGGCTGCACCGGCAGTGTGGCGGGCTGTCGCTGATCGTTGTCGATTACCTGCAGCTGATGTCAGGCACCTCGGGTGGCCGTGAAGAAAACCGCGCCACCGAGATTGCTGAAATCTCGCGGGGTTTGAAAGGTCTGGCCAAGGAACTCAAGTTGCCGGTGATCGCCCTGTCGCAGCTGAACCGCAGCGTCGATTCACGCCAGGACAAGCGGCCGATGATGTCCGACTTGCGCGAATCCGGCGCCATCGAGCAGGACGCCGACGTGATTCTGTTCATATACCGCGACGAGGTTTACAACCAGGACTCGCCGCGCAAGGGCATCGCCGAAATCATCATCGCCAAACAGCGTAATGGTCCGGTCGGCAAGATTGACCTGACATTTATCGGCCGCCACACACGCTTTGAAAGCTACGCCGGCGGCAACGACGGCGCTTTCTGAGACGCAGTCGTTGTTACCGTTGTTACAGTACTTCGGCGGCGTGATCAGCCAGCCGTGAGCGTTCTCCGCGCATCAGCGTAACGTGGCCGCCGTGCGGCCAGCCCTTCATCCGGTCCACCACATAAGTCAGGCCTGAACTGCCTTCGGTCAGGTACGGCGTGTCGATCTGCGAGATGTTGCCCAGACAGACGACTTTGGTGCCGGGGCCGGCGCGGGTGATCAGCGTTTTCATCTGCTTGGGTGTCAGATTCTGCGCCTCGTCGATGATCAGGAACTTGTTGAGGAAGGTGCGGCCGCGCATGAAATTAAGTGACTTGACCTTGATGCGGGAGCGGATCAGGTCGCGGGTCGCCGCGCGCCCCCATTCGCCGGCCTCGTCGTCAGTGTGGTTCAGCACGTCGAGATTGTCCTCAAGCGCACCCATCCACGGATTCATTTTTTCTTCCTCGGTGCCGGGCAGGAAGCCGATGTCTTCGCCGACCGGCACGGTAACCCGGGTGACGATGATCTCGGAGAACAGTTTCTCGTCCAGCGTCTGCACCAGGCCTGCGGCCAGCGTCAGCAGCGTCTTGCCGCTGCCGGCCTGGCCGAGCAGGGTGATGAAATCGATATCGGGATTGAGCAGGGCGTTCATCGCGAAATTCTGTTCGCGGTTGCGCGCGGTAATGCCCCACACATTATTGCGCTGGTGGGTATGGTCCTTCAGCGTCTGCAGTATCGCAGTCTTGCCGTTGACTTCGCGCACCTGCGCCTGAAACGGCGGGTCACCTTCCAGAAAGACGAACTGGTTGACCAGCATGCTGGCGCACATAGGGCCGTTCACCCGGTAGTAGGTGTTGCCCGCCTGCTGCCACGACTCCATGTCCTTGCCGTGGGTGTCCCAGAAATCCGCCGGCAGCGCGAGGATGCCGGTATAGAGCAGGTCGGTGTCTTCCAGCACCTTGTCATTGAAATAATCTTCGGCAGCCAGTCCCAGCGCACGGGCCTTGATGCGCATGTTGATGTCCTTGGACACCAGGATGACCTGCCGTTTGGCAAACGCTTCCTGCAGGTGCTTGACCACGCCGATGATCTGGTTGTCGGCCTTGCCGCTGGGCAGCCGCGCTGGCAGTTCGCCGTTGATGGCTTCGGTTTGCAGGAACAGTTTGCCGCTGGCCGACTTGTCGCCATGCGATGCCAGCGGAATGCCGCCGGAAATATCACCCTGCAGCAGGCTGACCATTTCGTCGACGTAGCGGCTGGCCTGGCGCGCATTGCGCGAAACCTCCGACATGCCCTTCTTGTTGCCGTCGAGTTCCTCGAGGATGGCCATCGGGATGAACAGGTCATGTTCCTCGAATCGGAACAGACTGGTCGGGTCATGCATCAGCACGTTGGTGTCCAGCACGAACAGTTTGATGGCCGCCGGCAGGCGGGCAACAACAGCGGGTTTGGACTCAGCCTTGCGATGAATCATGTGCCTCCCGGAGGGGTGAAGGAAAAACGCTGAGCCGGGAGGTCAGGTGATGGATTTTACGAATTCCAGCACCTCCATGGCATGTCCCGGTACTTTTACACCGCGCCATTCGCGGCGGAGCAATCCGTTGCGGTCGATTACGAAAGTGCTGCGTTGTATGCCGCGCACTGTCTTGCCGTACATGTTTTTCATTTTGATGACGTCGTACAGCTGGCACGCCTCTTCATCGGCGTCGCTCAGCAGTTCGAACGGAAAGCCCATCTTGGTTTTGAATTTTTCGTGCGATTTGATGCTGTCCCGGGAGATGCCGTATACCGCGCAGTCGCATTGCGTGAACTGCGGATGCAGATCGCGGAACTGCTGCCCCTCCGTGGTGCATCCGGGGGTATTGTCCTTGGGGTAGAAGTAGAGCGTCACCGTCTGGCCGAGCAGGGCGCTCAGCTTGAAAGTCTTGCCCCCGGTCGCGGGGACTTCAAAGTCGGGTGCAGGCAGATCCGGCACGCTGGTGAGTCGTTGGGCAACTGTGATTAGGTTGCTGGTATCTTGGCTTAATTCTCTGCGCCATGCAACTGGTTGCATCAAACAGCCGGCCGCGCATTGCTTCACGCTGTCAGCGGTGTACTGGCCCCGGTTGTGACGGTCGCCATAACATCACCCGCAAGCCGCTGCATCGCGGCGGTCGAGTTGCCGGGCAGGGCAAAATGCGCGGCCTGCGGCAACTGCGGGTAATGATTGTTGATGGCGCGCGTATACGCCGGGTCATAGTGCCGGACCAGCAAGGCCTCGGTCAGTTGATCCCATGCGCCGTTCCGCGCCAGGGCTTGCCAATCGTCTATCGTGGTGCTGCCATGCAGCGGTCTCAGGCAGTCCAGCTGCGCATTGAGCAGGACAGCGTCACCGAGAAAATGCGCATATTCATCCTGCAACAGGCTGACGCGCACGGCCATGCTGGCTTCAATGACGACACACGCGCTTTGCCACATCGCTGCGATCAGCGCCTCGGGCACGCGCAGGCTGCCGATTTTTTTGCTCTCCGATTCAACGAATACCGGGCGCCCGGGATCGAGCTGCCGCAGCGCGTGCCACACGCGGCTGTCAAACAGTTTTTGCGGGGGTTGCGGCGCATCGGGCAGATTGCCCAGCACCGAGCCGCGGTGCGCCGCCAGTTCCTCGAGATCAAGTATTTGCGCGCCCTGCTCATGCAGCGCGCGCAGCAAGCGGCTTTTGCCGGTGCCGGTCATGCCGCAGACGACGCGCCACTGGAAATGCGAGGGCAGCGTCTGCAAATCATCAATGACTGCGCGGCGATACGCTTTGTAGCCGCCATCCAGCCGGCCGACCTGCCAGCCGATCTGCGTCAGCACATGGGCGAAGGCGCCGCTGCGGCCGCCGCCGCGCCAGCAGTAGACCAGCGGGCGCCAGCTCCGCGGCCGATCCTGCAGATGTGCTTGCAGATGACGTGCAATATTGGCGCTGACCAGCGCGGCACCGATTTTCTTGGCATCGAACGAGGAGACCTGTTTGTAGATCGTGCCGATGCGGGCGCGCTCCTCATTATTGAGGACGGGCAGATTGACCGCACCGGGAATGTGGTCCTCGGCGAATTCATCCTCTGAACGCACGTCGATGATCTCGTCAAATTCAACGAGTTGTGCTACGGTGACCGCGCTCGCTGAGCGCTCCCGTTGGGGTGCACGATTCGCGGTGTCAGGATTTGCGGTTTCAGACATGATGATGCGCAGTCGGTGAATTCAGTGATGCAAACATACCCATAGTGTAAATCATGAACAAACCTGTTGAATCATCCGTTCTGCGACTGACCCAGTTTTCCCACGGCGGTGGGTGAGGCTGCAAACTGACGCCAGCGTTGCTGAGCGAGGTTTTGTCGAAAACACCGGCGGCGGCGGCTTTCAAGGATCTGCTGGTCGGTACCGAGTCGAGCGACGACGCGGCGGTCTATCGTATTAACGATACGCAGGCCATCGTCGCGACGACGGATTTTTTCATGCCTATCGTCGATGACCCCTACGATTTCGGGCGCATCGCCGCGACCAACGCGATATCCGATGTCTATGCCATGGGCGGGACGCCCTTCATGGCGCTGGCCTTACTTGGATTTCCCGTGGACAAGATGCCGGTGGAAGCCGCGCAGCGCATCGTCGCCGGTGGCCATGCGGTATGTGCAGGCATCGGCATCCCCATCGCCGGCGGACATTCCATAGACACTCCGGAACCGATTTACGGATTGGTCGTGTTGGGTCTGGTGCATCCGGACAAGGTCAAGCGCAATGACCGTGCCGAGGCTGGTGACGTGCTGATCCTCGGCAAAGGCCTGGGTGTGGGCATCATGAGTGCGGCGATGAAAAAAAACGAATTGCGCGACAAGGCGTACCAGCAGATGCTGGAGTCGGCCACACAATTGAATACCCCGGGCATCGCGCTGTCTGACATGGCGGGCGTGCACGCGCTGACCGATATCACCGGCTTCGGCCTGCTCGGTCATTTGCTGGAAATCTG
>JBBKXO010000414.1:0-20431 GCA_037969525.1 Burkholderiales bacterium
GATCAGGGCGGCAGGGGTTCATTTCAAGTGTCGCAACACAGCAGCAGCAGCGCCTGGACAGCGCCGCTAAAATTACTCAACTATTTGTTTTTATTATTATTTTTGACCGGAGCGGGCGACCATCAAAATCACACCACCAATCAACATCACCGCCATACCGACGACCGCGAGGATCACCAGCAGCGAGGAATTCAGCAGCAGTCCCAGTCCGGCAAACAACAACAGACCAAGCAGGGCATACCCCGAAAACAGCGTCAGCAGATAATCGGCCGAATCCTGCAGGCCAGCCTGGTGCATTTCCCGGGCACGGGCCAGCAGCAGTATCACCACGCCGACCGCCAGTACGCCCAACCCGACCAGTGCATGGCCACGGTGATAGGCCAGGCTTGAATACAGCAGATAGGCGCACATCAAAACGAACAGCGCCGGCACCACCGGATAACCCGGTACGCGGAAAGGCCGGGGTGCATCGGGTTCCTTGGCGCGCAGCACGAACAGCGCGATGCCGGTCAGCAGGAAAAAACCCCAGAACACCGGCAGCGAATATTCGACCAGCCCCTTGAAGCCGGATTTCTGGATGGCCCCCAGTCCGACCAGTGCCAGCGCAATCGCCCCCTGCACCAGCATGGCGTTGCGCGGCGAACCGCTCGCCTGGTCCCAGCGCCCGAGATAACCCAGCATCGACCAGTCACGGCCCAGCGCATAGTTGGATCGCGCACCGACAATCATCGAACCGTTGACGGAAGTCAGTGCGGCGATTGCAATCATAATGGCAATCAGCTTTTCACCGGTGCTGCCCCACGCCGCCTTCAGCAGGTCAGCGGCCACTGCGTCCGAACGTGCCATGGCGTGATAACCCAGCCCATGCAGATAAGCCGCATTGACCAGCACATAGAGCAGGGTCACCACACCGATCGCCAGCAGCAATGCACGCACCATGTTGCGGTCACGATCGCGCACCTCGGCTGAAATGTAGGCAGCATCATTCCAGCCGCCATAGGTGAACAGCACGAATATCATCGCCGAGCCGATACCTGCGCCCATGTACCAGGGCTGGCCCGTAGAGGCTTCTGCAACGGGAGCCACAACCTCTGGCGGTGTCGCGAATAAAAATCCGGCAACAACAATCAAAACCAGTCCACCGACTTCAAGCGCGGTGAAAACATTCTGCGTGGCCTTGCCTTCGCGTATGCCCCGGTAATTCACATAGGTCAGCACCACCACGATCAGCGTTGCCCAGATCGCCGAGGAATACGGACCAAGATTGATCACCCGTGACATATAGTCACCGAACAGATAAGCGAATATCGCAATCGAGCCGGCGACGATGACCGTCATCCGCGCCCAGCCATAGAGAAACGCCAGTGATCGGCCGAAAGCACGCTGGAGGAAATGATACTCACCACCCGCGGACGGATACGCCGTCGCCAGTTCGGCATAACACAGCGCACCGATGATGGAAAAAATGCCGCCGGCGATCCACACTGCATACAGCATCGCCTCACTGCCCACCGCGCCGGCAACGATGGCCGGAGTGCCGAATATGCCGGCGCCGACGATCAGGCCGACGATCATGGCGCTGGCGTCGGTGACGGACAGTGTCTGGCGCGGTGCCGCCTCGGTATTTTGAGTGCTCATGAAGTTTCCTCGGGTCGTGGCCTGATGAATCAGTCGCTTACTTTTCTTCCGGAAGCTCGTCGGAAGCGCGTTTCAATTCACCGCGTTCGATCTGCCGCGCAACCCATTCGACCTGCTGGCGCGTCGCACCTTCGCCGACGACCAGTGTGCCCTTGATCATGCCACCATCAATCAGACCGCTGAACTCGTGCCGGGCGATGCCATTACGACCGCCGGCGACCATGCGGATACGTTCGCCCATGATGCGGCCGCGCAATTCAACATTGCGATCGCGGATTTCAACCTTGCCCTCGATTTCCTGGAATTCCTGCTGCAGATTGAATTCCAGCGGCGTTTCGCGTCCGCCAATGTTGACCAACGACTGCCACTTGCCCGGTACCCGTGCCGGTACCATGTAAGAAAACACGTAGCTGATTCCGGGTTCGCCGACTTTTTTCTCGGGCACGGTCAGCTCGCGCTGCTCATCGGGATCCCATTCACCGAGATGATAGTCATGGGTGATGATGCGTGTTCCGGGCTTCAGCGCCATCAGCTTGGGACGCAGCTTGAGATTCATTTCCGGCAGCAGATAAGTGCTGATCACCGTCGCCCGCGAGAGATCGGTGGTAAACAGGTTTTCCTCGACGAAACGCACTTTGTCGGTGACGCCTGCCTTCCGGGCGTTCTGGTTGGCCAGTTTCAGCAGATAAGTATCCAGATCCACGCCGAAACCGCTGGCGCCGAATTTGCTGGCCGCAGTGATGACAATGCGGCCGTCACCCGAACCCAGGTCAATCAGAAAATCCTTTGGACCGATCTTGGCCAACTCCAGCATGGTATCCACGGCTATCTGCGGCGTCGGCACATACACCACGTCGCCGCGGCCTTCCTGCGCGGCCACCGGCAGCACGGTTACGCCAAACAACACCACTACTGCAGCGCTTAACATTGTTGTAAGTTTCATCACAGCTCCTTGATTTGACTGCCAGTGACGACAGGGTACTGCGTCCCGGCGCGAACATCCATTTTTCCCTTGTTGCTGCGCATTGCGCGCCAGACATGCACGGTCTGCCCGGTGCCGACACCACGGCGGAACTGGCCTTCAATGACGTCACCACTGACCTGCCCTTCGAAATACAGGCTGGCCTCGTTTTCGCGATCACGATCGTCGACGATGACGAAACTCAGCCGGCTTCCGGAAAGGCGCGATTCCCAGACCTGGGTATGACGATCATCGAATCGTGCAATGCCGTCGACCTCCTGAAATTTCTGGCGAATCTCCAGCATCATCGTGTGTACACCGCCGGGCAATGAAATTGTGGATTGCCATTTTCCGGCAACCTGCGCCGGTACGATCCACAAAAAGGAATTCTTGCGAATCTGCGTGGTGACGTCGGGGTTCCAGTCACCCAGCCGGAAATCATGCGACACCAGCCGCGTACCCGGCTGCAGCCCGAGCAGCACCGGTCGCAACCGCATCATCACGCCCGGCAACAGGTACATGGTGATCACCGTGGCCTGGTTGAGGTCGGTCTTGAACAGATCCTGCTGCAGGAACTGTACGCGATCTGCAACCCCTGCCTCTGCTGCGGATTCGCGACTCTGTGCAACCAGATCCGGGTCAAGATCAACACCCATGCCACGCGCGCCGAATTTTTTTGCCGCAGTGATCAGCACGCGGCCGTCACCGGAACCCAGATCCATGACGAAATCCTGCGGAGTCACTTTCGCCAGCCGCAGCATTTCTTCAATAACCACGTACGGCGTCGGCACAAACGGCACATCATGCGGGTACTGCGCCCTGACTGGCGACGTCGCTGCCAGCGCAATAATTATAATAATAACCTTTAAAAACAATAACTTATTCATATTACTGCGTCATACCCTCGCGGATGACCGGCGGCGGCGCAGTGACATGTGCCGGCTCCTGGATTTCGATGCGCACCGCGTTCCACGGCGCGGGTTTGCCACTGCCATCAGCCGCGCGCATATCACCTTCCAGTGCCTGGTTGGCACGCTTACCACTGAACGTCGTGCGGCCCGCCCCCGGTATCACCAGCGTCAGTTCGACCAGCGTGCCGGTGAGTTTCGCCTGCTCCACAGTCACCGCGCGGCCATCCACCTTGGCGGCGGCTTCCAGTTTCTGGTAATTCTGTTTGAGTACTAGTTCGACCGGATGTGCCTTGCCGCCGATATCCACCTGCCAGATCCAGCGTCCGGCGACCTTGTCCGGCACCACCCAGTACAGCACCTTGCTTTTCTTCGAACGTCCCACGGGCTTGTCCGGGGCATCCAGTTCGTATTCAACATCCGGGGGCCAGTCACCAATACCGTAATCATGCGACACGATGCGCGTACCCGGTGCCAGTGCCAGCAGTTTGCTGCGTGCCATCAGGTTCACTTCCGGCAACAGGTAGATCGTGATGACAGATGCCGGCGACAGATCCGTTTCGAAAAGGTCGCGCGCGTAGAATTTGGCGCGATCAGCAACGCCGGCATTTTTTGCATTGTTGTTGGCCAGTTGCACCAGCCGCTTGTCGAGATCAACGCCAAAACCGCGCGCTCCGTGTTTCTTCGCCGCAGTTATGACCATGCGCCCATCACCCGAGCCGAGGTCGATTACGTAATCCTTGCGGGTCACCTTGGCAGTCTTCAGCATCGCATCAACGACATTCTGGGGGGTCTGCACATAAGGCGTGTCGCCCCAATCCTGTGCCTGCGCCGTTGCAACCAGTGCCAGCACCAGCACGCCGGCCAACATGCGTATCTGCATCAGTAACTTGCCTCCATGTTCATGAAGCCGGGCGTCAGGGTAGTGACGCGGTCGGCCCGCTCGGCGATCCATTCCACGTTTGCCGCCAGGCGGTTGCCCGACAGCATCGCCTGCCCGTATATGCGGTTGCCATCAACGCGGCCGGTGAATTCATGTTTGACCGACCCACCGTTCACCTCTGCGATAAACGAAAATGACAGGTCGGCGCCGCGCAGGTTTGCACCCTGGATTTTAACCGCACTGCCGTTGACGCGGACCGTGCCACCGAATACTTGGTATTTTTGCTCAAAACGGAATTCGTAGGTTTGCGGTTTCCCCCTCACCGCCAGTTGCGAACGCCAGCCGCCGCCCACTTTCGCCGGCACTATCCAGAAATAAATATCACTGTCACCGCCCATGCCGGAGTATTTGTCATTGGTATCAATGCGCACGTGCTGGTCGGCTTTCCAGTCACCCATGTCGAAGTCATGCGACACCACGCGTATTCCCGGCTTCAGTTCCAGCAACTTCGGACGCAATTCAAGATTGACCTGCGGCAGCAGGTACATCGTAATCACTGTGGCCTGCGATAAGTCGGTTTCGAACAGGTTGCGCTGGTAGAAAACCGCCCTGTCAGCCACACCATTACGGCGCGCATTTTCGGTGGCTTCGCTGACACGCACCGGATTCAGATCAACACCAAAACCGCGCGCACTGAATTTTTTGGCGGCGGTAACAACGATACGCCCGTCGCCTGAACCCAGGTCGATCAGGTAATCCTGCGCATTCACTTTGGCCATCGCCAGCATGCGGTCGACCACCTCCTGCGGCGTCGGCACATACGGCACCCGCGGCTCCAGTTCAGACTGCGCCTGCACCCCGCCGACCACGAACAAGCCGGTGCAGATCAGCGCCAGTCGGACACTTCCGGAAAACATCATCAATAAACGCCGCATGATCACCTCCACAGCCTGCCGTTTACCGCTCGCATGATTGGAATTTGAAACTGAACATCAAACCACGGCCTGGCCACTCGGGTGCGGCCGCGCCTGTGGTAGATTGGCGGCGCATTATAACCGACGGCCCACACCGACCATGCCATTCATCCTGATTTTTATCTCCGGCGGCGCCATACTGGCGCTTGAACTGCTGGCCTCGCGCATCATGACTCCCTACTTCGGAGTCAGCCTGTATATCTGGACGGGCATATTGTCGATCACGCTGGTCTCGCTGGCACTGGGTTACTGGTGGGGTGGCCGGCTGGCTGGGGGTGCTGAATCCACTGCGCGCAGGCTGGGCCTGCTGTTCGCGATCATGCCTGCTCTCGCCGGTATCGCCATCATCGCGGCCTGCGCCATCTATCCTTTTGCATTTCATCCCCTTGCACGCTGGAGCCTGGTCGGCGGTGCATTTGCCGCCTGCATGATCTTTCTGTTCCTGCCGCTGGTCGCGACCTCGGCGATGAACCCGCTGCTGGTCGCACTGCTGCTGCGCCGGCAGGCAGTACACAAGGGTGACGCCGGCGCCGGACAGGTATTTTTCATCAGCACACTGGGTTCGGTCGCCGGAGTCATCATCACCGCATTCGCTTTAATCCCGAACATCAGCAATTACACTGCAACGCTGATGGTCGCACTGCTGCTGGGCCTGCTGTCTCTGGTTGCGGCGATATCGAACCTGCCCATGTCCAGCCGCGGCACAGTGATTGCCTGCGGCATTGCCGCGGTCAGCGGTGCCGCTCTGCTGTCATGGCAGAGCGACGCCTACACCGGGCGGCAGGGCCCGGTTGCATTCAGCGGGGCGCAGTGGCAGATCGAGGACATACACAGCTCATTGTTCGGCACCGTCAAGATCCTGCGTAGCGATGCTGACGGTGAGGGCCGGTTTCTACGCATGTACTTCCATGACGGTTTGATCCAGAACACCGTTGATTCCAACCAGCACTCGCTTTCGTTTTATACCTATGCGCTGGAAGCGCTCGCACGCGCCTATCAGCCCCAACTGCAAAGCGTGCTGATGCTGGGCCTGGGTGCCGGCATCGTGCCGTCGCGGCTCGCGCGCGACGGTGCCAGCGTCGAGGTCGTCGAAATCGATCCGTCTTCACTGCAGGTTGCACAGCGCTTTTTCGGCTTCGACCCGAAGCTCGTCATCACTCACCAGGCGGATGCCCGCACTTACGTCGGCTCCTGCACTCCCCGTCACGACGTCTTACTGGTTGATCTGTTCCATGGCGACGGCACACCGGACTATTTGATCACCCGTGAATTCTTCCGCGACCTGCGGCGCTGCCTGAAACCGGGAGGTATTGCGGTATTCAACACTTTCGCCAACTTGGACGAACCACGCGGCTACGCCCACCTGTTGACCACGCTGCTGAGTGAACTGCCCCACGCCGCAATGTACCGTCCTGAGTGGCCCGGCGCGCGGCAGATCAACAGTTTCCTGGTCGCTGCACCCGCGCCGCTTCCGGCGCCGCAGCGTGTCACCATCACCGACGTGCCGGAGCGCCATGCTGCCGCCTTGTGGGACATGCTGGCGAAACCCCAGGCGGTGGGCGGCGAGTTGCTCGCATCAGGCAAGATTATTCACGACGCGTGGAACCCTGCAGCATTGGACATGGCCGCCAGCCAGGCGGCATTTCGCCGGGGTGTGCTGGAGAGCGCACCGCCGGCACTGCTGATGAACTGAATGCCGTTAAGACACCTTGCTGCGCACAGCCCGCCAGCGCACGATCTTGCCACCGAAATTGGCCGTGCCTTCCATGCGATCACCATCGATCCGGCCGGCAAACCGGCCATGACTTGAACCCTGGGGTATTACAAAACTGATTTCAGCACCCTTCATTTGCGGTTCCAGCAGGCCCGCCTTGTGGCTGCCGCCCTCTGACCATCCCTCGAAATTCTGGTAGCGCTGGTTGAGCGTCAAGTCGTATACACCGTCGCCGTCAACCTGCATGCGCCAGGCACCGCCGATCTTGGCCGGCACGGTCCACAGGTACAGGGTCGCACTCGGCACTCCGGAAATAAATTCTTTTTCCGGTATATCAAACGCAATCTCGGCATCGTGCTGCCACTCTTCGAAATGATAGTCATGTGAAACAATGCGAGTGCCCGGCTGTAATTCCGCGTACAGCTTGTTGCGCAGCCGTCGCATCATCTCCGGCAGCAGGTACAAAGTCACCACTGTGGCTCTGCTGACATCAGCCTTGAACACGTCCTTGGTTTCAAAATTCACGCGTCCTGCAATGCCCAGGCTTTGCGCTCGCTGGTTGCTTTGTCGCACCAGTTCTTCGTCGATATCAACGCCATAACCGCTGGCCTTGCGCTGGTATGCCGCGGTGATCACGATAATGCCGTCACCAGAGCCCAGATCAACCACATGGTCGTGCTCACTGACATTGGCCAGATCGAGCATCTGGTCGACGACCAGATTGGGCGTAGGCACATACGGCCCGCCGGTACGTTCATGCTCAGGCAGCACATTCGGCAATTTCTGCCCCACTGCTGCGCATGCCCATACGATGCCCAGGACTGCCGCCGCTGACTGCAAAATACGTCGCATGTCACATCTCCCTGAATGCGGCCGCCGGGTGGCGACCATCAATCGAACGCGGAGCATGCTATGACCTTACTGCGGCAGGATGCAAGATGTGAGCGGCAAAAATTATCTGTTGTCGCCCATTCGTGACGACTGAAAACTGAGGGCACCGCCTAGCGACGGTTACTGCCGCCCTTATTCTCGTCACACGAACCAGCCAGTTCATAGATCGACACTTCACCGGTATAGGTCAACCGGATCACGCGACGCACAGTCGCCAGCTCTTCCGACGTCAGGCGCGCACGCATTTCTGGCTTCTCAGTCTGGGCCAGCACGTAACCCAACGTGGATCCCTGATCGCGTAGCGCGATGCCCGCCTCCGCGCTCGCCACCAGCTGATCGCAACTGAGTTCGGCGCGTACCGGCAGGACCAGGACAAAGCCCAGCCCCAGACCGATCAGGCGCAGTGCATGGCGTGCCATCGCGCAGTCAAAAAGCCGTCGGATCCAGCGCCAGCGTACTGGCGGCACCGTGGGTCACGGTCTGCGCCAGTGCACCAGCCTGTGGCAGCAGATGTTCCAGATAAAAACGTGCCGTTGCCAGCTTGGCTGCGAGAAATTCACGGTCAGCCCCCGGCGTGCCAGAACGCTCCAGCGCAATCAGCGCGGCCCGCGCCATCATCCAGCCACCGGCAACCGTGCCATAGAGTTTCAAATACGGCACCGCGACCGCCGCAACCGCTTCCGGCTCCTGCACGTAGTGTTCAACCAACCAACGCGTCGCTAACTCCAGGTCATCGACAGCCCGAACAAAAGAAGCGCGCATGGTCTCGAACGTGTCACCGACTGCATCGAGTTGGGCGTCGAGCTTGCGCATTTCACCTATCATTGCTAATGCAGTCGCCCCTTTTTCGGCGCCCACCTTGCGTCCGATCAGGTCATTGGCCTGGATGCCGGTGGTGCCTTCGTAAATGGTGGTTATGCGTGCATCGCGCAAATACTGCGCAGCTCCCGTTTCTTCCACGAAACCCATGCCGCCATGAATCTGCATGCCCAGCGAAGCGATTTCCACCGCAAGCTCCGTCGACCACCCCTTGACCACCGGCGTCAGCAAATCAAGCTGCGCCTGGTTCAGCGCGCGAACCTGAGGATCGGGATGCAGTTTAGAGCGATCCAGTGCCCCCGCCGCGTAATAACCCAGCGCGCGCATGGCCTCAGTCTGCGCGCGCATGGTCATCAGCATGCGGCGCACATCAGGATGATGAATGATGGTTACCCGGTCCCCGCTGCCCTGGCCTATGGCGCGTCCCTGCACCCGCGTCTTCGCGTATTCCAGCGCATGCTGATAAGCGCGTTCGGCAATGGCCACGCCTTCCATGCCGACACCCAGCCGCGCATGGTTCATCATCGTGAACATGTAAACCAGACCACGATTGGGTTCACCCACCAGATACCCGATCGCACCGCCTTTGTCACCGTAAGCCAGCACGCAGGTCGGACTGCCGTGGATGCCCAGCTTGTGTTCTATGGACACGCAACGGATGTCGTTAAGCTGTCCCAGGCTGCCATCTTTATTGACCAGGTATTTCGGCACCACAAACAACGATATGCCTTTCACACCCTCAGGCGCGTCAGGCAGCCTGGCGAGCACCAGATGCACGATGTTCGCCGCCATGTCGTGTTCACCCCAGGTGATGAAAATCTTGGTGCCCTGGATACGGTAATGCCCACCCTCCGGCACTGCACGCGCGCGTACCGCCGACAAATCGGAGCCCGCCTGCGGCTCCGTCAGGTTCATGGTGCCGGTCCATTCGCCGGAAACGAGCTTGGGCATGTAGGCTTTGATCAATTCCGCCGAACCGTGGTGCGCCAGCGCCTCCTGGACGCCAGTGGTCAGCATCGGACACAAACAGAACGCCATGTTGGCGCTGTTCCACATTTCCTGCAGCGGCATGGCGATGCTGTGGGGCAGTCCCTGTCCGCCATATTCGGTGGCACTGGCAAGACCGTTCCAGCCTGCCTCGGTAAATTGCGAATACGCTTCCTTGAATCCGGCGGGTGCGGTCACCACGCCGTCCCGCCATTGCGCACCCTGCTGGTCACCGCTGCGATTGAGCGGATCGAGTACGCCCTGGGCAAATTTTCCCGCCTCGGTCAGCACTGCCTCCACCAGTTCGGCGTTGACCTCTTCGCATCCCGGCAGCACCCGTATCCCCTCCAGGTCCGCAAACTCGGCAATCGCGAACTGCATATCCTTCAGCGGTGCGGTATAAATCGACATAAGGTTTCCCAAACAAAAAGGGCGCTCATTGAGCGCCCCTCATGTTACCGCATCCGCGCAGCGCATTAACTCAGCGCGAGTTACGCCAGTTCCTGCGTCAACTCCGGAACTGCCTTGAACAGGTCCTCGACCAGCCAGTAATCAGCCACGGCAAAAATCGGCGCTTCGGGATCCTTGTTGATGGCGATGATGACCTTGCTGTCCTTCATGCCAGCCAGATGCTGAATGGCACCGGAGATACCGACTGCGATGTAGAGCTCGGGGGCAACGATCTTACCCGTCTGCCCCACCTGGTAGTCATTGGGCACAAATCCCGAATCGACAGCCGCGCGCGACGCACCAACCGCTGCACCCAGTTTGTCAGCAAGCGCTTCGAGCAACTTGAAGTTTTCGCTACTGCCCATGCCCCTGCCACCGGAAACAATAATGCGTGCCGCAGTCAGTTCCGGACGGTCGGACTTGGACAATTCCTGACCGTTGAATTTAGCCAATCCAGTATCGGGCCCTGCTGCAAGGTTCTCGACAGCTGCGTTGCCGCCCTCGCCCGCCGCATCAAATCCGGTGGCGCGCACGGTGATGACCTTGACCTTGTCGGGTGACTGCACGGTGGCCAATGCATTACCGGCATAGATCGGCCGCACAAAGGTATCAGCTGACACCACGGCGCTGATCTCCGAAACCTGCTGCACATCCAGCATCGCGGCCACGCGCGGCATGAAGTTCTTGCCGAAGCCAGTGGCCGGCGCAAGGATATGGGTGTATTCACCGGCTATGGTCAGCACCAACGCAGCCAGGTTCTCGGCAACTGCGCCGGCGTAATGCGGCGCATCCGCGAGCAGTACTTTCTTGACGCCGGCGATTTTCGCCGCGACCTGGGCTGCTTCGGCACACTGGTGACCGGCGACCAGCACGGTGATATCACCACCGATATTCGCTGCGGCGGTCACGGTGTTGGTCGTGCCGGGCTTTAATTGTTTGCCGTCATGTTCGGCAATTACGAGTACGGACATCAGATCACCCTGGCTTCGTTTTTGAGTTTGGCTACGAGTTCCTTGACGTCAGCAACTTTGACGCCGGCGCTGCGCTTCGGCGGCTCCTCAACTTTCAGAGTCTTCAGCCGCGGCGTCACATCCACACCCAACGCTTCCGGCTTCAGCACTTCCAGCGGCTTTTTTTTCGCCTTCATGATGTTGGGCAGCGTCACGTAACGCGGTTCGTTCAGGCGCAGATCGGTGGTGACCACGGCCGGCAGTTTGATAGTCAGTTTTTCGAGACCGCCGTCGATTTCGCGCGTAACTTCAGCAGCATCGCCGTTGACCGTGATTGCCGAGGTGAAGGCCGATTGCGGCCAGCCGAGCAGTGCCGACACCATCTGGCCGGTCTGATTGGCATCGTCATCGATGGCCTGCTTGCCCATGATGACCAGTTTGGGTTGTTCCTACTCGATGATCGCCTTCAACAGCTTGGCCACCGCAAGCGGCTGCATGTCCACTGCTCCGGTCTCGACGAGAATGCCGCGGTCGGCGCCCATCGCCATCGCCGTACGCAGGGTTTCCTGACATTGCTGCGCGCCTATCGATACGGCAACAATTTCGGTAACCGTACCGGCTTCCTTCATGCGCACGGCCTGCTCGATGGCGATTTCGCAGAACGGATTCATCGCCATTTTGACGTTTGCCGTTTCAACTCCACTGCCATCGGATTTGACGCGCACCTTCACGTACGGGTCGATGACACGTTTGACTGTCACTAAAACCTTCATGGATGCTCCAGAAAGAAAGACGATGAATTCGATACTGGTTACGGCACTTGCAGGATGCGGATTTTACCGCATCGCAACACCGGGCGTAACCGTTGCTGCCCACACTATGGGCTGCAGACAGTACGTGATTGCCTACCGGTGCCACGCTTCGGGCACGGCATGCAGCGCGTTACAGCGAATTCTTCAGCAACCGACCCAGTTCACCGATGAGTCCGCGCCGGAATGCCAGTACGCAGACGACAAAAATGATGCCCATGATTACCTGCACCCACGAGCCCACTTTGTCGGCCAGTTCATTCTGCAGGCCGATGATGACGACTGCCCCCACCACCGGACCGAACACGGTGCCGAGCCCGCCGTAAATAACCGCGTTGCATTTACGCAATCGCAGAATCAATTATCAGTTTACGGCAGAATCCTTACAACTCACTGAATCCGGAGCTTATGAGCCAAAGCCGTCGCGGAAACGCACGACGGCGTCCTCAATACGCCGCACGGCAATGACTTTCAGCCCGGCAATCGCCTGCCGCGGCTGGTTGGCGTGGGGTATCAGCGCATGCGTGAAGCCGAGCTTAGCCGCTTCCTTCAGACGCTCCTGCCCGCGCTGCACCGGACGCACCTCGCCGGCAAGACCAACTTCTCCGAATACCACCAGCTTCTTCGGTAGCGGCTTGTTCTTGAGCGAACTGACTACCGCCAGCAGCACTGCAAGATCCGCCGCAGGCTCGCTGATGCGTACGCCGCCGACCGCATTGACGAACACATCCTGATCGAAACAGGCGATGCCGGAATGGCGGTGCAGCACCGCCAGCAGCAAGGCCAGCCGGTTCTGTTCCAGTCCCACGCTCAGCCGCCGCGGATTCGGCGCATGCGCTTCATCCACCAGCGCCTGGATTTCCACCAGCAGCGGTCGCGTGCCCTCCTGCGTCACCAGCACGCACGATCCCGCCACTTCGGTGTCGTGCTGCGACAGAAACAGCGCTGACGGATTGGCCACGCCTTTCAGACCCTTGTCGGTCATCGCAAACACGCCGAGTTCATTGACGGCGCCATAGCGATTTTTGAAAGCACGGATCAGCCGGAAGCTCGAATGCGTATCGCCCTCGAAGTAAAGCACGGTATCAACCATGTGCTCGAGCACGCGCGGCCCGGCGAGCGTGCCTTCCTTGGTGACATGGCCGACGAACACGATGGTGGTGCCACCCGCCTTGGCCAGCCGGGTCAGTTGCGCCGCGCATTCCCGCACCTGCGCCACCGAACCCGGTGCCGAGGTCAGTACATCGGAATACAAGGTCTGGATGGAATCGATGACGGCAATTTCCGGTTTCTCCGACTGGATCACTGCCTGGATCTTCGCGAGTCCGGTTTCGGGCAGCACATGCACGTGCTCGGCGCTGACATTGAGCCGCTTCGCGCGCAACGCAATCTGCTGCGGGGACTCTTCGCCACTGACATAAAGCACTTTGCGATCAGCGCCTATCGTCGCCAGCGACTGCAGCAGCAGGGTCGACTTGCCGATGCCGGGATCGCCTCCGATCAATATCACCCCGCCCGGCACCAGCCCGCCGCCCAGCACACGGTCGAATTCCGGGATGCCGCTGGATACGCGCGACTCTTCTCGTGCCTCGACTTCCGACAGACGCTGCATCTTGCCGCTCTCGGCGATCAGTGAAAAACGGTTGGCGGATGGCGCAGCCGTTTCCGCCACCGATTCAACCAGCGTGTTCCAGGCCTGGCAATGTGGGCACTGGCCCTGCCATTTCAGCGCCTGACCGCCGCATTCGGTGCACACGTAAACTGTTTTGGCTTTAGCCATGATTTTGCAGATGCTCAAAAAATCTGTCGTATATGTTCATTGTTGTTCGACCACCGGCACGCGCGCCGCCAGTGCGCATAGCAACTCATAGCTTACGGTACCCGCAGCCTGTGCCACTGCATCAATCGGATTGCCCTCGCCCCACAACACGACACGGGTACCAATGCCGGCCTCCGGCATATCCGTGATATCCGCGCACAGGGTATCCATGGATACCCGCCCCACTGTCACACTCGACCTGTCACCCACCCTGATAGGCGTGCCGCTGGGCGCATGTCGCGGATATCCATCGCCATACCCGCAGGCCACTATGCCGACACGCATTCGACGATCAGCAATAAAAGTGCCGCCGTAGCCCACAGTATCACCGGGCTTGAGATCGCAGACGCCGATGATTTCCGACGCCAGCGTCATCACCGGTTGCAAGCCCAGCGCAGCTGCGGACTGCTCGGCGAACGGCGATGAGCCATAGAGCATGATGCCCGGCCGCACCCAGTCGAAATGCGTCTCCGGATAACGCAGCGTCGCCGCCGAATTGGCCAGGCACCGCGGCGCGGCTATACCCGCTACCGCGCGTTCAAAGGTTTCCATCTGCCAGCTGACGCCGCGCGCATCGTCCGCATTGGCAAAATGGGTCATCAGCGTCACTTTGCCAACGCCGGGATGATCCTGCAGCGCCGCATATGTGCCGCGCACTGCAGCAGGCGCGTAACCCAACCGGTTCATGCCACTGTTGATTTTCAGCAGCACGTCGAGCCGGGTGCCGGCTCCCAGTGGGTCCAGCAATCCCTGTTGCTCATCGGCATGCACGACCGCGGTGAAACGCCGGGCGGCGCCCTCCACCGCCTCCCGCTGATCAAAAAAACCTTCAAGCAAGACGATGCGCTGCATGTAACCGGCCGCACGCAACTGCATCGCTGCATCGAATTCGATAACCGCAAAACCATCGGCAGCACGCAAGGCCGCGGCCGACCGCAACAAACCGTGACCATAGGCATTGGCCTTGATCACGGCACATACCCTCGCGTGCGGCGCATGCGCCCGGGCCACGCCGAGATTATGCGCCAGTGCGACTGTATTAATGGTGGCGGTCAGTGGTCTGGGCACGGCAACTCATCAATGTTTGGAAAGACAACAGATTAACCTGGCTCATTTCACATTTCGTGATTTCGCAGTTTCGCGATAGTGCCGTTCAAATACGACTTCCAGTTCGTCGATGATCTGCACCGCCGCACGCCCCTGCAGGGCATGCTGCGACACCAGGAGCGATGTCGGCCCCATCAGCTTGCGGCGATCGAGCATCGGATAAGTGCGCGTCAGCCGTTTGATGGCCATCACCACCGACTCATCCGCCGGACGGGGTTCGGGTTGCAGTGCGGCAATCGGCCCGCTGGCATCAACGCCGCTGCTGCGAGCGGTCAAAAATTCAGCAAAGGCGATCAGCGCCTGACGATCCTCTCCGGCCAGCAACCTGAATGCCGCCAACAACTGCTGTTCACCCTGATCTGCCAAGATCAGTCCTGCACCACATTGAGCTTGAATACCGGGGGCTTGTAACGCTCCTGCATCAGGTTCAGTTCCGCTACCAGTGCTGCCACCACCCGGTCACCTGTTTCACGGAATTCAGGCCACAGCGCACGCGCCTGCTCCAATACTTCGCCGATGTCGTCCGGCGTGGGACGATCCTGTTCCATGATGGTGTCTTCGATCATCCCCGGGGTCAGTTCCGGCCGGCACAGCAAGCCATAACTGTCGACATGACGAAACGCGATCCACTCTCCCGCGTCATCGATGGCGAGTGGCTCCACATGAGCGGGCAGGCTTACGCGTCCGCTGGCAGCAACCAGTACCTTTCTGCCATCCATCGCCTGCGCCACCGGATCCGCCGCACCGGCCGCAGTGATGTGCGCCCTGGTCCAGTAGGCATAAGGTGCCTGGTCAGCGGCAGGTTCGCCGCCGGCAGCCTGCGCAATCAGCAAGGCGCCGAAGCCCAGGCCGACGATGGGACGACGCGCGCGCTCGAAGCTGCGCAACAGACGCAGTTCCTCATCGAGCCAGGGCGTGTGCTCACGATCCGCCGGCGCATAAGCACCGCCGAGCAGCCACATGGCGTCAAATTGCAGTGCACTGGCCGGCAGTGACTGGCCGGTGACCGGACGGAAATAGGTAAAGCCGATACCGCGGTCTTCCAGTTGTTTCTCCATGGTGCCGAGAAACTCGGAATAGCTGTGCTGTACCGCGATGAAATGTTTCATTTGGCAGCAGCCATTTCCTTCATGCGCGTCATTGCAAATTCAGTGAATGTCGAGAGCAGCCTTGAACGGAATTTGTTCTTGGGAGTCACCACAGACAGTCCGCGGATCAGCGGCGGATTCAGCGGTACGGCAACCAGTACGCCGAGTTTCAGCTCTTTGGACACTGTCGTTCGCGACAATATGGATACCCCCAACCCGGTCTCGACCACGCCCTTGATTGCTTCCGGGCTGCCCAGCTCCATGACCACGTTGAGCGTATCGGGCGGAATATTATTCTGCTGAAAATAATTGTCTGCGAACTCCCGGGTACCCGACCCCGACTCCCGGCTGACGAAGAGTTCGCCGGCGACTTCGGCTGCTGTAACGTGTTTTTTCTTGGCCAGCTTATGACCAGGACTGCAGATCATCACCAGCACGTCCTCGCAGCAGATTTCTGTCTGCACGGTAGGCAGATGCGATGGCGACTCAATCAGGCCGATATCCAGCACATGCTCGGCGACGCGCAGCTCTATGGTTTCCGAATTCGCGACCGTCATATGCGCCTGCACATGGGGATGCCTGGCCTTGAATTCTCCGAGGATCTGCGGCAGAAAGAACTCGGCAATCGTCGTGCTCGCGCCCAGCAGCAGCGGCCCGCTGATCGCTCCGGTCATTTCGCCAACACGCGTTTCGAGTTCCTCGGACAGCGACAGTATCTTTTCGGCGTAGCTCAGCACCAGTTCGCCCGCCGGAGTCAGCGCAATGCGGCCATGGCTGCGCTCGAATAATCTGGTATTCAGATGCTCCTCCAGCTGCTTGATCTGGAACGTGACCGCCGGTTGGGTCATGAACAACTGCTCCGCTGCCTTGGTGAATGACAGCTGCCGGGCTACGGCATGGAAAACCTGCAGACGACGGTCAGACATGAGGGAACCAGTGGTTATTGGGATGGAAATGTCGATACTACCTGTTACGGTCGCCACGAAAAAGCCGCGCCGCAGGTGCCCCGCAAATTTGCTGTGTTATCGTTGACCCGATCTCACTGGCACATGCATGAATACCAAATGGCGCGAACTTGATCTGGACGGCGGCGGCCTGCAGGCTGCCAACCTGCGGCTGGCGCGGATGCTGCGCCGCAGGAGCGTTGCCTACGGCCTGATACTGGTATTTCCACTGGGCGCCCACCGCTGGTATCTGGGTGAGCGACGCAGTGCCGCTCTGTTCCCGCTACTGACCGCCGTCGCCGTAGTCGCCTGGTACGCGGGCATGATTGCAGTCGTTCTGGCCGTGCTGGCGGCACTGGCCGGCCTGCTGGCCTGGGATCTGTACACACTTGAAAGTCGTATTGCGGCGTACAACAAACAACGGCGCATGGCCGTGTATCTGTCGCAGAACCAGGGGGCTCCCGCTGGATTCCGTGGCCGCTTCGGTAATGATGCCTCCGGGACCGCTGATACCGCCCGGCGCATACCCACGCTGGCCGAGCAGGAAGCCATGCTGCGCAGGCTTGCCGCCGCCCGGGACCAGAACCCGCAAAAGCCGGGGTGAACCACAGGGAACTATGGTATAAAGCCGCCGATCCTGTAACGGTTGATTGACAATGGTTCACAACTGAGCGACCAGAAAAGGCTGAGTACCGTCGTGCGGAATTCCGCGATTCCTGACATTCCCGCCCACCACCGGCTCCTACATACGGACAAATGCCTTTAGGTTTTTACATCATCATGGCGGCGCAGTTTTTTTCGTCGCTTGCCGACAATGCGCTGCTGGTCGCCGCCATTGCGCTGCTGATGCACATGTACGCACCGGAGTGGATGACGCCCCTGCTGAAGTTTTTCTTCACGGTTTCCTATGTGGCATTTGCCGCCTTCGTCGGCGCTTTCGCCGATTCGATGGCCAAAGGCCGCGTGATGTTCATCACCAATACGATCAAAATTGTCGGTTGCGCACTGATGTTCTTTCACGAACTATGGGAAATCTCCGGTGCCCCGCCATATCTGACAGTATTGCTGGCTTACACCGTTGTCGGAGTCGGCGCCGCAGCCTACTCTCCGGCCAAGTACGGCATCCTCACCGAATACCTGCCTCACCATAAACTCGTCGTCGCCAACGGCTGGATCGAGGGTCTGACGGTCAGCTCCATTATTCTCGGTACATTGTTCGGCGGCGTGCTGATCAGCGAAGCAGTCTCTGGTCGCCTGCTGGCCATAGACCTGCCGCATATCGACACCGGCATCGACACACCTTCCGAAGCGGCCATCGCCGTCATCATGCTGCTCTACGGCATTGCAGCCGTTTTCAATCTGTACATTCCCGATACCGGCGTTGACCATCGCTCACCCAGCAAAAATCCATGGTACCTGGTGCGCGAATTCGCGCATTGCGTAAAACTGCTCTGGTCAGACAAGCTCGGTCAGATTTCTCTGGCAACAACCACGCTGTTCTGGGGTGCGGGCGCGACCCTGCAGTTCATTGTACTTAAATGGGCCGAGGTTGCGCTGGGTTATACCCTGTCCCAGGCCACAGTATTGCAGGGCATCTGCGCCGTAGGGATCGGTGCCGGCTCAATCATCGCCGCCAAAGTGGTGCCGCTGAATCGCGCCGTCAATGTCGTGCCGGTCGGCATTGCCATGGGTTTCATAGTCATCGCAATGAATTTCGCCACCTCACTGGCTGTGGCGATACCGCTGCTGATTATAATCGGCGGCCTCGCCGGATTCTTTGTCGTGCCGATGAACGCTTTGCTGCAGCACCGCGGTCATATTCTGATGGGTGCAGGGCACTCCATCGCCGTACAGAATTTCAATGAAAATCTTTCTATCCTGGCCATGCTGGGCCTCTACGCACTGTTAATCTGGCTCGACTTCTCGATCTACTGGGTCATCACGATGTTCGGCCTGTTCGTCTCTCTATCGATGATGCTGGTACGCAAACGACACCTGCACAACCTGGCGAGTGGCCCGCTGCCGGCAATTCCCACAGACGCCCGCCATTGAAATTAAAAAGGCTGCCCGAGGGCAGCCTTTTTGCTTGCGGCAGCCGATCAGGTCTGCTCATATTTAAAGCGTTTTACCTTGGCCATGTTCGTGCCTTCGATGCGGATCAGGCTGGTCGGCCCCTCGCGCTTGGGCGAATGCAGATCGCCTTCGTTATACACATGCGCAACGCCAGGCGTTAGTTTGTAGGTACGTGTGTGCTTGACCTTGCCCGGCTTATCGGCAGTGGCCGGCTCCAGCAACTTGTAATCCCGCATCTCGGTCTCGCCGCGGGCCTGGCCGTAGATCGCCCAGGAGTGCGCATGATCATGCGGCCCACTGGTCTTGGCATCAGAGTAGTCGTGGGCCAGGATACAAAACCCGAACTCCGAATCCTCGTAAATAATTTTGCGCTCACCGACGCCGGCATCTAGATGCTGGTCGATGAACTGCTTGTCCTTCAGCACTTCCTGCAGCAAGGCTGCAATTTTATTGCGCCCGGCCGGCCCCGGCTCGGCTTTGATGAACTCGTGACATTGCGCCGCGAATTGCTCCAGCGTGTGACTCATGGTGGACTCCTCGATTGGAAAAGCTGCAGTGCTTATTGTGCAGCAAATCCACTACCTCTGAAAAGTCCCGACTCCTGATTCCTGATAGTTATTTCTCGCGCGGACTGTGCAGACCCGCATCCGGCGCACGATATTCACCGCTGCGCAGTTGCTGCACCATCGCCGCCAGGCTCAATGCCGCATTCCCAACCTGCGTAAAAGTGTCGGGATCCGCATCCAGATCTTCATGACTGGTGGCATAGGGTTTGTACCAGCCGATCCAGGTATCGAGCGCTGCCTGCGGCCCGGCCTGGATCATGCCGATGTCGGTCAGCCAGTCGACCAGCATGCGCCTCAGGTTTTCTGGGCCGGCAGCATCGCCATGCGCCACGACTGCAAACGCGCGGCCGGCCAGATGCTTCGGATAATCCCAGCCCTGTAATTCCAATGCCTTGGCCAGCGCCGGATCCTTGCCGTGCGTGGTCGTCGGATCGGGATTACCGCCGTCGGCGCACACCAGCCGGTCGATCATCAGCTTCAGGCTCGCCGGCGCCTGATACCAATGCACGGGGCACAACAGAAAAACACCGTGTGCTGCCGTCCAGCGCGGATAGATCTCATCCATCCAGTCGTTGGTCTGGCCGACTGCGTGATTGGGATAACAAGAACACGGCCAGTGACACAGCGCCTGCGAGGTAGACACGCAAGCCTTGCAGGGATGGATGACTTTCCACGGCTCGTCAGCGAGCGTGGATACATCCAGGAAATCGACTTCATGACCAGGCATTTCGGCAATGACTTGTTGTGCATGCTGGGCCAACCGCCGCGTTTTGGATATTTCGCCCGGGCAGGAATGTTCGCTGCGCGTTGAACCGTTGACGATCAGGATGCGCGGTGGTGACCGGGGATC
>JBBKXO010000415.1:0-4468 GCA_037969525.1 Burkholderiales bacterium
ATGCGGGTCTCGACGATAGAATCCACCGGGCAAGACTCCTCGCAGAAGCCGCAAAATATGCATTTGGTGAGATCAATGTCATAACGCGTGGTGCGGCGGGTGCCGTCCTCGCGCTGTTCAGATTCAATGGTGATCGCCAGCGCCGGGCACACCGCCTCGCACAGCTTGCAGGCGATGCAGCGCTCTTCACCGTTGGGATAACGGCGCAGCGCATGCAGCCCGCGGAAACGCGGACTCATGGGCGTCTTCTCCTCCGGAAACTGCACGGTGATCTTGCGCGCAAACAGGTAGCGCCCGGTGAGCGCCATGCCCTTCAACAGTTCGAAAAGCAGGAAGGTACTGAAAAATTTGCGGATGGACTGAATCATCATTTCCACCATATCCACAGCGGGGTCTGCATCCACGCGCCGAGCACGACTATCCATACCAGCGTCACCGGGATGAACACCTTCCAGCCCAGGCGCATGATCTGGTCATAGCGATAACGCGGGAACGTCGCCCGGAACCACAAAAAGAGGGTCACCACCACAAACATTTTCAGTAGCAGCCAGCCAAAGCTGGATGCACCGAGCAGCCCCCATGATGCAGGGAACGGTGACAGCCAGCCGCCGAGAAACATGATCGAGGTCAGCGCCGCAATCAGGATCATGGCGGAGTACTCGGCAAGTGAAAACACGGCGAAGGTCATGCCCGAATATTCAACATGGAAACCAACGATCTCGGATTCACCCTCGGCCACATCGAACGGCGCGCGGTTGGTCTCGGCTATGCCCGAAATCAGATAAGTCATAAACAGCGGGAACAGCGGGAACAAGAACCAGTTGAAAAATCCCGCATCACCCTGCTGCGCCCTGACGATATCGGACAGATTCAGACTCTGCGCCGCCATCAGCACGCCGACCAACGAAAAGCCCATGGCTATTTCATACGACACGATCTGTGCCGCAGAGCGCAGGCTGCCGAGGAACGCATATTTGGAATTCGAAGCCCAGCCCGCAATGATGATGCCGTAGACGCCGAGCGAGGTCATCGCCATCAGGTAGAGCAGGCCGGCATCGATGTTCGACAGTATCAGTTCCGGCGAAAACGGAATCACCGCCCAGGCAGCCAGCGCCGGCGCCAGCGCCATGACCGGCGACAGCACGAACAGGAACTTGTTGGAGCCGGCGGGAATGATGACTTCCTTGACCAGCAACTTCAGGCCATCGGCAATCGGCTGCGCCCAGCCGCCCAGCCAGCGGATGCCAAAGAACGTGGTGCGGTTGGGGCCGATGCGGATCTGCATGAAGCCGATCAGCTTGCGCTCCCACAGCGTCAGGTAAGCCACGCACAGCAACAGCGGCACGACAATTGCCAGTATCTTGGCAAGTGTCCATACCACCGGCCACAGCGGACCGAGCAGTGCCTGCGGATAGGCGAGCAGCGTTTCCAGCATCAGGCGGTTGCCTTCTGGGTTTGTGCGACGCGCGCTATGGTCAGCGCCACTGCTGCGTCACCCAGCAGTGCAGTTTCAGGCTGTGCTGCAGCCAACCGCACGCAACCCGCAGGCAGCTTGTCATCGATGGCGTACGGCACGGTGATTTCGCCACCATCCTGTGCAACACGGACAAAATCACCATCGCGTAACGCGAGTTGATCAGCCAGCGCGCGGTTCATCATCGCCAGCGGCGGCTGTGCGTCGCGGGTTTTTTGCAGACTGGGCGCGCGGCGCGCCAGCGCATCGGCGGCGTAGATCGGCACTTCGGCAATGCGGGCAATCCCATCCGCAGCCACCGGCAGATTACTGAGGATTAATTGTAACTTATTGTTTTTATTGAATATTTCAGTCTTACCCTGGAGCGCCTCACGCTGCGCATCATCGGCGCCATCGTGTTCGAAACCGGCAAGGCCCAGCAGATTGCCCAGCACCCGCAATACTTTCCACGCCGGCCGGGTTTCACCCAGTGGTTTCACCACACCGTTGAAGGTCTGCACGCGACCCTCGGTGCTGACGAAGGTACCTGCGGTTTCCGTGAACGGCGCAATCGGCAGCATTACATGCGCATATTCAGTGGCGCCATGCTGAAACGGACTCAGTGCCACCACCAGTTCCGCCTGTTTCATCGCAGCGATGGCCTGCCGCGGATTGTGCATGTCGAGTTCAGGTTCGACGCCGAGCAGCAGATACGCCTTCAGCGGTGACTCGACCATCTGCCGTGCATTTTTCCCTGCGATTTTTCCGGTGGGTACGCAACCAGCGACATGTCCACCCACGCTGTTCGCAGAGGCGCCGAGAAAACCGAACGGGCAGCCGAGGATTTCACACAGCGCCTGCGCCAGTGCATGCATTGCGCCGGCCGCCGGATGCTGTTCGGCAAAATTGCCGAGGAATACCGCCACCTTCTCGCCTGACACCAGGCTTTCGGCCATGCGTTTGGCCGCGTCACCGACAGTCACGCCGGTCACCGCGCCACGCACCGCTTCCGGCACTGGGGCATTTTTCAGTTCCGCAACTGCCTGCACCACCTGCGCCAGCGTCTGCGGCAACAGCGCCGGTGCGACGATGGCCTTGTTGGCCACGCGCATCAGCAGGTCGTCGTCGGCCGCATGAATCAGATTGAGCTGGGTCTGCTTCTTGGTCGACTGGCGCAACCGGTGCGCGATCAGCGGATGATCCTTGCGCAGTGTCGAACCCACGACCAGCACGCGGTCCAGCGCACTGATGTCGGCAATGCTCATGCCCAGCCAGGGCGCGCCGGCAAGCTTGCTATCGGTACTGAAATCGGACTGGCGCAGGCGGAAATCCACATTGCCGGAACCGAAGCTGCGCAGCAGTTTTTGCAGCAGGTGCATTTCTTCCAGCGTCTGGTGCGGCGTCGCCAGCGCGCCTATCGCTTCGGCGCCGTGCGCGCCCTTGATGCGTTTGAGTTCCGACGCCACGAATTCGAGTGCCACCGGCCATTCCACTTCCTGCCAGTTGCCGTCTTTCTTCAGCATCGGCCGGGGCAGACGTTTTTCGGAATTCAGTGCTTCATAGGAAAAGCGGTCCTTGTCAGACAGCCAGCATTCGTTGATGGCTTCGTTGTCGCGCGGCAGCACGCGCATCACCCGGTTCTGTTTGACCTGCAGCGTCAGGTTGGAACCCAGGCCGCAATGCGGGCTGACCGAAGGCTTGCGGGTGAGTTCCCAGGTGCGCGCGCTGTAACGGAACGGTTTTGACGTCAGCGCACCCACCGGACACAGATCGATGACATTGCCCGACAGTTCCGAATCGACGGTCTTGCCGACAAAAGTGATGATTTCCGCATGCTCGCCGCGGCCGATCATGCCCAGTTCCATGATGCCGGCGATTTCCTGGCCGAAGCGCACGCAGCGCGTGCAATGGATGCAGCGCGTCATGTCGGTGGAAATCAGCGGTCCCAGGTTCTTGTTGGCGACGACGCGCTTGTCTTCCTCGTAGCGCGAACCGCTACCGCCATAACCCACCGCAAGATCCTGCAGCTGACATTCACCGCCCTGATCGCAAATCGGGCAATCCAGCGGATGGTTGATCAGCAGAAATTCCATGACGCCCTTCTGGGCATTCACCGCAACGTCCGAGTGCGTCCACACCTTCATGCCCTTGGTGACAGGAGTTGCGCAGGCGGGCAACGGTTTGGGCGCCTTCTCCACCTGCACCAGGCACATGCGGCAGTTTGCGGCGATCGACAGTTTCTTGTGATAGCAGAAGTACGGCACATAGATGCCGGCCTGATTGGCCGCATCCATGACCGTGCTGCCTTCGGCCACTTCCATCAATTTACCGTCGAGTTCGATTTCAAGCATGGTTGTCAATCAGATGTAGGGCGCGACCAGGCACTTCTTGTGGTCGATGTGATATTGGAATTCGTCGTGGAAATTCTTGATGAATGCGCGCACCGGCATCGCCGCCGCATCACCCAGCGCGCAGATCGTGCGCCCCTGGATGTTGTCAGCCACCTTGTTCAGCATGTCCAGATCTTCAGGCCGACCTTTGCCGTGCTCGATGCGATCAACCATGCGGTACAGCCAGCCGGTACCCTCGCGGCAGGGCGTGCACTGGCCGCAGGACTCCTCGTAATAGAAGTACGAGAGCCGCAGCAGCGACCTCACCATGCAGCGCGTCTCATCCATCACGATCACCGCACCCGAGCCCAGCATCGAGCCCGCCTTGGCGATGGAGTCGTAATCCATGTCAGTAGCCATCATTACATCGGCCGTCAGCACCGGCATCGACGAGCCGCCGGGTATCACCGCCTTGAGTTTTTTGCCGTCACGCATGCCGCCCGCCATTTCCAGCAGCTGCGGAAACGGCGTGCCGAGCTTCACTTCGAAATTGCCGGGCCGGGCAACGTCGCCGGACACCGAAAAGAGCTTGGTGCCGCCGTTGTTGGGGCGGCCGAGGTTGAGGAAGGCCTCGCCGCCATTGACAATGATCCACGGCACCGCGGCAAAGGTCTCGGTGTTGTTG
>JBBKXO010000416.1:0-3533 GCA_037969525.1 Burkholderiales bacterium
GCCGGGATGGCGGAATTGGTAGACGCACGGGACTCAAAATCCCGCGCTGGCAACAGCGTGCCGGTTCGATTCCGGCTCCCGGCACCACCTTCAGCGTGCGCAGATTTCATCTGCGTGAATTCACAACGCGGGAGCCGGTACCCGGCCACCCCTCAAGGGGGTGCTATACCGAGTCCCGGCACCATAATTTTTACCACTGCGGTTCTGCAGGACTTAAATTCCGGCCGCCCCTCGAGGGGGTGCCATACCAGGTCCCGACCTCAGCTCGTCGAATAAAGCTGCTGTTTGTGCCGCGCGACCATAGATTCCTGCGACTCGACGGGGGTGGTCTGCGCCGTCTGTTCACGCAACATCTCGTTCATCGTCGGCAAAACGCTGCGCTCGACCTGCACTCCGGGTGACCACAGGCCCGCACGCATGACAGCCTTCGCGCAATGCAGGAATACCTGCTTCGCCTTCACCTCCACGACCAATTTTGGATTACGGCCCTTTACCGCGCACAGCGAAGTGTACGCCTCATCCGTGCGCAGGCTTGCGGTGCCATTCACCCGCAGCGCCTCATCTATGCCGGGCACCAGAAAAATTGCGCCGACACGACCAGTTTCCATGATGTTCGAGAAACTATCCAGGCGGTTGTTGCCGGCCCAGTCCGGCACGATCAGCGTGTGTTCATCAATCACTTTCACGAACCCCGCATCGCCACCACGGGGGGACGAATCCATGTTTCCCTGCGCATCGCAAGTGGACAGCACAACAAAGCGCGCCAGCGCGAGGAAACTGATGCAATGCCTATCCAGACGCCCGAGCTGTTTTTTTACGGCGCGTTCATTCGGCATTGCATAAAGCGCCCGCAGTTCCTGTTCGGTGGCGATCGCTGCCATGATTAACTCCAAAGAACGAAAAAACTCATCGCATCGCGGCTTAAGGCGCGCTGCGTATTAACCGGCGCCGCCAGCCGCGGGACGATCAACCTCGGCGTTATCAATCAGCCGTGTTTTACCCAGTCGTGCCGCAGCCAGTACCACCAGTTCGCGCTCGCCGTTAACCGGCGGCTGCAGATCCGAGCGGCGGCGCACTGCGACGTAATCCGGCTTCCAGCCGTTGTCGGCGAGTACCGACATGCCATGCAGTTCGAGACGCTGATAATCGAGAGCGCCTGCAGACAATTCAGCATGAATTTCCCGCAGCGCCTTGTACAGCCGCGGCGCCTCACGCCGCTCCTCCGCCGACAAGTAACCATTGCGCGAGGACAGCGCCAGTCCGTCGGGCGCACGCACGGTATCGGCCGGGATGATTTCGATCGGCAGCGCGAACTGGTGCACCATGTCACGCAGCACCAGATATTGCTGATAGTCTTTCTTGCCGAAAATTGCCGAGTGCGGCATCACCAGGTTGAACAGTTTCAGCACCACGGTAGCGACACCGCTGAAATGCCCGGGACGGTGCTCACCCTCGAGGATGTGCTGCAAGTCTGAGGGTTCGACGACAAAAGTCTGTTTCTCCGGATAGATTGCCTGCTCGTCGGGGACGAATACGACATCGACGCCGGCTTCGCGCAATCGCTCGCAATCCTTGGGCAAGGTACGAGGATAACGGTCGAAGTCGTCGCGCGGTCCGAACTGCAGCCGGTTGACGAAAATGCTGACCACGGTGCACGCAGCGCGCGGCTTGGCCACGCGCATCAGCTCGATATGGCCATCGTGCAGGTTGCCCATGGTCGGCACGAACACGTTGTTCGGCTCGCGGCGCAGGCGTTCCCGCAATTCAGGAACTGAATGTATGACGTCCATGGATAGTTGACCGGCAGTTTCAGCGGTGAGGACTGATGGCAAGAGGGCGCATTATATGCGCCCGCGGCCAAAATGGCCCCCGTCGGCCGGAACGCGGCGAGGGGCTACGGTCAGAACGAGTGCTCGCGTCCGGGGAATGTGCCGGCGCGCACTTCCTTTACGTACAGCTCCACCGCGCCCTGTATGGATCCCGCGGCCTTCATGTAATTCTTGACGAACTTGGCCTTCTTGCCGGGATAGACATCGATCATGTCATGCAGCACCAGCACCTGGCCGTGGCAGTCGACGCCGGCACCGATGCCTATGGTCGGCACGCCGGCGGCGGCGGTGATCTGGCTCGCCAGGGCGGCGGGTATCGCCTCGAGCACGATCATGCCGGCGCCCGCCTGTTCGAGTATGCGCGCGTCATCGAGCATGCGCTGCGCATCGTCTTCAGCCTTGCCCTGCACCCGGTAGCCGCCCAACTGGTGCACCGACTGCGGCGTCAGGCCGAGATGGCCGCACACGGGAATGCCGCGTTCGGTCAGGAATGAAATGGTGTCCAGCATCGGCCGCCCGCCCTCGATTTTCACCATATGCGCGCCCGCCGCCATGATCTCGGCGGCGTTGCGGAAGGCGTCCTGCGGGCTCACCTGAAAGGTGCCGAACGGCATGTCGCCGATGATGAAGGCGCGCTTGGCGCCGCGGGCCACGCATTGCGTGTGGTACACCATGTCGCGCAGCGTCACCGGCAGCGTTGATTCATGTCCCTGCAATACATTGCCCAGCGAGTCGCCGACCAGCAGTGTTTCCAGTCCTGCAGCATCAAGCAGCGCTGCGAAGCTCGCATCGTAGGCGGTCAGCATGCTGATCTTCTCGCCGTCCCGCATCATCTTGTGCAAAGTACTCAGCGTGATACGCATGGCATTTCCCTCGATTCTCTTCAATTACCCAGACTGAAAAATTCGCGCGGGCCGCGCATGGCGTCGATCCGTTGCAACAATAAGTCAAAATCGGCCGGCGAATCAACGAAGTTAAGATTTTCGGAATTGACGATCAGCAGCGGCGCGGCGCTGTAATGATGAAAAAACCGCGCATAAGCATCGGCCAGGCGCAGCAGATACTCATCCGCAATCGACTTTTCATAGGCAGCGGCACGACGGCGCACGCGCCCCACCAGGGTCTCCGCCCCGGCCTGCAGATAGATCACCAGGTCCGGTGTCGGTGCCTGCGGCCGCAGATGGTCGTAAATCTGCCGGTACAGCGCGAGTTCATCATCGTTCAACGTCAGCCGTGCGAACAGCGGATCCTTCTCCATCATGAAATCTGCAACCGTGAGACCGCGGAACAGGTCCGACTGCGCCAGATCACGCACCTGGTTGATGCGCTGGAACAGGAAAAACAACTGTGCCGGCAGCGCGTAACGTTCGGCGTTCTGGTAAAAACCGGGCAAAAAGGGATTGGCGTCGGGATCCTCGAACAAGGTCGCCGCACCCAGATGCTCGGCGAGGCGCCGCGCCAGCGTGGTCTTGCCCGACCCGATCGGACCTTCGACCACGATATAGCGGTACTTAGCGGCTAGCTTCATGCCGTCGTTCCCATTTCGCGGCTAGCTTCATGCCGTCATTCCCTGTACTTAGCGGCTAGCTTCATGCCGTCGTTCCCTGTACTTAGCGGCTAGGTTCATGCCGTCGTTCCCGTTTTGCGGCAAGCTTCACGCCGTCATTCCCTGTACTTAGCGGCTAGGTTCATGCCGTCGTTCCC
>JBBKXO010000417.1:0-3716 GCA_037969525.1 Burkholderiales bacterium
CAAACTACGCTTCCATTTCACCATCGGCGCGCGGTTCTGATATGGCCGCCCGCTCCGTTTTACGCATCGTTACACGCACTGTCGTCGCAACTGTGCTGCTGCTACTGCTGGTCGCGGGCGGCGGACTCTACTGGCTGGGCACCCCGCAGGCGCTCGACTGGCTCGCCCGCCAGGCCGTTGTCGTCAGCGAGGGCCGGCTGATGCTCGAGGGTGTAGAAGGCTCCCTCCGCGACCGCGTCACCATACGGCGCGCGGTGTTCAAGGACAAATCGCTGACCCTGGATGCGCGTGCAGTCGTATTCGAGTGGCGGCCTTTGATGCTCCTCAAACGCGAAGCACAGATTACCCGGCTGGCCATTGATGATCTGCGCGTCACCAGCGCTGATGGTTCGGCAGAACCGCCGCAGTTGCCGGCCACGCTGCGGTTACCGCTGAACGTCGCTCTCGCAGATGCCCGGATCCGTCGTATCGAACTGGCGCCGGACCGCGTCGTGCATGACCTGCATTTAAGACTTCGCACCGGCAGTGCATCGCACGAACTGGAACTGGTTAACGTTTCGGTGATGGGCGTCGGCGCTACCGGCACTTTGCGCCTCGACACGACAACGCCCTATGCGGCGACCGGAAAGCTCGACTTGGCGGGCACGGCATTCGGCGAATCCATCAAGGCTGCTATTGCCGTGGGCGGAAAACTCGATGCGCTGCAGCTGCAGGCGACCATGTCTGCACGCGGCACATCAGCCGTCGCGACGGCTTTGGTGCAACCGTTTTCGCCGCTCCTGCTCGGGAAGCTGACCCTAGCCGCGGAGAATCTGGACCTTGCAAGCTGGGACTCATCGTTGCCGCGCACCAAGATCGGCATTTCACTGCAAGCCGGGATGCCGGCTCCGGACCGGTTTACCGGAACGCTGCGTGCGCGAAACCTGGCACCAGGAACCATCGACGCCCGGCGCGTGCCCGTCACCGGTGCAACGCTCGCATTTACCGGCGACGGAACCCGTTGGCAATTTTCTGAAATTGATATCGCCATCGGCAAAGCGGGACACGTACGTGGCTCCGGATTGCTTGAGGCCGCAGGCACGCAACTGGCGCTGGTGCTCACCGATATTGCCACCGCCGAGCTGCACAGCAAACTAAAACCGATCATGGTGTCGGGTCAGGCAACCCTAGCCGGTGATGTCGATGCGCAGCGCGTGGCTGTCAGTCTGCAGAGTGCGGATGCGCGCCTCAACGTCGAGGCGCGTCACGCGCAACAGGTCATCACCATCGAACGTGGTGAGTTACGTGCCGCAGATGGTCGCCTTGATTTCACCGGCCATGCCGCACTCACGGCGAAGCGCGAATTCCTGGTCAATGCGAAATTCAGCGGACTGGATCCGGCGCGCTTCATAGACGCACCGTCGGCGCAACTGAATGGCACGCTCTCTGCAACCGGCCTGTTCGATCCGCAATGGCAGGCGCAGATACAGCTCGCGATCGCCAACAGTCGTTTTCGCGGACAACCGCTGACCGCCAGTGCCGGATTCACCACCAGCGCAGCGCAACTGTTCGCCGGTGAGGCACGGGCAACGCTGGCCGGCAATCGAATCGACGTTTCCGGTCGTTTCGGCGAACCTGGTGACAAACTCAAGTGGACATTGGCTGCCGCGAACCTGAAAGCGATTGATGGCACACTCGCCGGTAACGTCCAGGCAGAGGGCACATTCACAGGCCGCATTGATCAAGCCGCCGTGGATTTCAAACTGACTGCACGCGGATTTTCTGCGGGCACTGTAGTCACGAACACCATCGACGCCCAGGGCACGCTGAATGGCGGAACCGACGGCGATCTGCGTTTGAATGCGCGGATCACCGGCATCAAGACAGCCAGCGCCCGCTTCGACGAATTACAACTGGACGCACAGGGCAGCCGCCTGCGCCACGACATCACGGCTGCCCTGCGCGGGGCAAAATTTGATGCGTCACTCAAGGCTGCGGGCGGTGTTGACGAGCAATGGCGCTGGAACGGCAATCTGACCACGCTTGATGCGCGCGGAAGCCTGCCATTTCGCCTGACAGCACCTGCGCGCGTCAGTGTCGGGCGCAATCTGCTGACGGTCGAGGGACTGCAGGCTGCCGCACTGGACGGTAAAGTCGGTCCGCTGTCACTGCATGCGGTGGATGGCAGCATCGCAACACGCGGCTCTTTTGCCGGCATCACCGCCAAGGCACTGCTCGCCCTGGCCCCGAAATCCGGCATAGACGGGCGCGACCTCACCATCGGCGGACGCTGGGATTTTGCGCTGGGCGAAACGGTTACCGGCTCTGCCGCGTTCTATCGAGAAGCCGGCGACTTGGGCATGCGCACGGAGCGCGGTCTGCCTTTCGGCCTCAATCAGGTCAAATTGAATGTCACGGCCCAGGGCAACACCGTGGACGCCGTGATTGACGCCCAAAGCACCCGCATGGGTACCCTGGCAGCCCGGGCCATGACACGCCTCGAACGCCGCGACGGCGCCTGGGTACTGAGCAGGGATGCGCCAGTCGAAGGCGAAGTGAACATGGACATGCAATCGCTGGGCTGGCTGCGTGCGCTGACCCCGCAGCTTGATCAAGTCGGTGGGCGCATGGCAGCACGCCTTGCCATCGCCGGCACTCTCAGCAAGCCGCTCGTGACCGGACAGATCAGTGCCGACGACGTGGAGGTGCGCGCCATCGGCCCGGGGCTGCACCTCAGCAACGGTACGCTGCGTGCCGACTTTGAAGGCAGCAGCCTGAAAATCAGCAAATTATATCTACAGGCCGGAGACGGGAAGATCGAAGCGGACGGCATAGCCGATATCAGCAATGGACTGCGCAGCGTAGACATCAATGCACGCGCCGATCACGCGCGCATACTGGACAGCCCGGAATTGACCGTGGTGTTGAGCGGCGCCGGGCATGCCGGCCTGCGCGACTTTCAACTCGCGCTCGACGGCAAGTTCAAGATCGATAGCGGGCGCTACGATATCGGCATCGAGCGCAAGCCCGAACTGGGTGACGATGTCATCATCGCGGGCCGGGAACCGGTCGCCGCGAAGCCGATGAAAGTCGTGCTCGACCTGACGGTCGATCTCAACAACAACTTCTCGGTTCGCGGCCACGGGCTGGATGCAGTGGTGGGCGGATCAGTACAAATTGCGTCGCGTGGTGATGCCCTCCGCGCACTGGGCACGATCCGCACCGTCAGTGGCGAATATTTTGCCTTTGGCCAGAGACTCGATATTGAGCGGGGCGAACTCAGTTTTTCCGGGCCGCTTGCCAATCCCGGTTTAAACCTGCGCGCCAGCCGCAAGATCAGTGCCGTGGAGGTCGGCGTCGAAGTCAGAGGATCGCTGCAACGTCCGACCGTAAGTCTGGTATCTGATCCCGTGATGTCGGATTCCGACCGGCTCGGGTGGCTGGTGCTGGGCCGCGATCCACAAACCGCCAGCGCGGCGGAACTCGCAATCCTGCAGGCCGTGGCGCTGAGCTCGGGCACGCGGGGCACGACACCGGTGCAAAAGCGGATCGCCGGAAAACTCGGACTGGACGAGTTCGGCGTCGCGCAGGGCGGCGAAGGCGCGCTGGGCGTCGTAGCACTCGGCAAACGCATCACCGACAAACTGACGGTGCGCCTGGAACAGGGCCTGGGCGGCACAGCCGGCGGGCTGTTAAAAATCGATTACCTGCTTTCGGAGCGCTGGCGCCTGCAGGGC
>JBBKXO010000418.1:0-4537 GCA_037969525.1 Burkholderiales bacterium
CCGTCCGATCCATCCATGAAGTTGTACAGGTTGCACATCCAGCCGATGCCCAGAATGAGCGCAGCGGTTTGCCATGGCGGAGCATCCGCCGACAGCAGCGCAATAGCCGCCAGGCCGGCGGCCAGCAGGTGCGCGCCCATCCGTACTCCTGCGTGCAGTCCACGCAGATCGTCGACCAGTGACACCGCAATCACCAGCGCCAACGCCAGCCAGAAGGTCCATGGCAGTCGCGGCGCAATGATCAGCCAGGCAGCTGCGATGCCGAGCAGCAACCCGAGGCCTCCCGAGCGCGGTGTCGGCGCTTGGTGCAGGGAGCGTGCGTTGGGTTCATCCAGCGCCAATTGCGCGACATTGCCGCGCGCAAGCCAGGCCACCGTGGCGGCTGACACCAGAAACGCGATCAGGGCGATAACAACGACATGCGTCACGATGAAATGGATTCAGATTCCGCGTTGGATTCGGGCCTGATAATACCATCGGGCAGTGTCGATAAGTCCTTGATCCAGATGAATTCGCGGGGTCCAGTCCAGCGTGTTGCGCAGGTGTGCGGCATCGATCGTCAGTGAATCCGTGAGTCGGGCTACGGTGCCACGCTGGCGGAATATTGCTGCGCCCAACTGCAGCAGCGCAATCGGGCAAGGCAGCAGTCGAGCGGGTTTGTTCATCGCAAGCGCCAGTCTGCGTACCAGATCGGCTGTCGAGATATCTTCACCGTCGCTGACGAGAAACGTCTGCCCGGCAGCGGCCGGGGCATCAATACAGTCAATAATGATGTCAGCGAGGTTGGCCACATGAACCAGGCTGCGGCGGTTGCGTACGGACGCGAGTGGCAGCGGTAGCCCGCGGTCGATCAGCTGCATCAGGCGCAGGAAATTCCCTTTTACGCCGGGGCCATAGACCAGCGGCGGGCGCAGGATGACCAGTTCCATTGCCGAATGCCGGGCAATGTCGCGCAAAATGTTCTCGGCCTCCAGCTTGCTGATGCCGTAGGCGTCCAGTGGCGCGGGGGCATCGGACTCAGTGTAAGAACGATCCGTAGTCGCTTCTCCGTTGACCTTGATGGAGCTCATGAAAATAAAGCGGCGCACGCCCGCGGTTGCTGCCTGCTGCGCAAGATTGCGTGTGGCATCGACATTGATCCGGCGGTATGCGGCAAGTGGATCGGCCGCATGGTCGTCCAGCACGTGGGTGCGCGCAGCAAGATGTACTACGCAATCGACGTCTGCCAAGGCCGGGCACCAATCGGTGTCGGGCCCGATGTCCCCCACCACGACATCTGTCGCAGCGCGGTTCTGTGCAGTCTGGCGCAGCAATCGCCGCGGCATTTTTCTGTTTGCAATCAGCGACTTACATAGAACTTCCCCCACAAAACCGGTTGCGCCGGTGATCCCTATGTACTTCATGCACGGCTCCGCGAGTTACCGCACTTTTCTCGCCTCAGGGGCGATTCAGGGTTCAGCAGGAGCAGGCTGGGCGCCCATAGGCGGCTATAGGATTTTGCCATATGAATTAACAGAGCGATTAATGTAACTAATTGATTTATATAAATAAAATTAAAGTTTCACGATACATTTATGGGCTAAAAAATTACTACTGCCTGGCGCGAGCCACTTTAGAACAGGTGCAGGCTTACGAGCTGCAGTGGAAAATTCTTTTAATTTTCATAAAGATATGCAAAAATTTAGTGCGTTCAGTCGATGAACTAATAATTTTCCCTGCACTCAACGGCCATCCGCATTGCGCTAACCGTGCCGACCCGAGGAGTTTTGTGCTGACCGATGAAACAAATTTCAGGCTCATGCGCATTCTCGCCGAGCGGCCGGACATTTCACAGCGAGATCTTGCCGAAGACCTGGGTGTGAGCCTGGGCAAGGTCAATTATTGCCTGCGGGCATTGCTGCAGAAAAGCTGGGTCAAGGCGCAGAACTTCCGCAACAGTTCAAACAAGATCGCATACATCTACCTGCTGACGCCGGCGGGTATCGAAGCCAGAAGCAAGTTGACCGTCGCGTTCCTGAAACGAAAAAAGGCGGAATACGAGGGTATCCGCCAGGAAATTGACCGCCTCCAGATGGAAGTCGAATTGCAAAACAGTGCGAAGTTAAAAACCCCATCATGAGTGCAGCCCTTTCATCGAGTGTTCTGGTCACGGGTGGGGCGGGATTTACGGCGATACCCGCGTGTGTAGAGCTGCTGCAATCAGGCCGTAGGGCCGTCGTTGTGGACACTACTTTTGTAAAAACCATCAGGGTTCACTGCGGTGTGTCGACGCAATTATCGGCAAGAGCGTGGCGTTGGCAACGAGAAAAACCTGACGGATTCCAGGCGGAGCAATGATGGCGGAAACTGCTGCAATACATCCTGTGATTCTTTCCGGAGGCTCGGGAACGCGCCTCTGGCCCCTTTCGCGCGAGCAATACCCCAAACAATTGCTCGAATTAACGGGCAGTCTTACGCTGCTTCAGGCGACCTTGTCCCGGCTCAATGGGCTGGCCTACCCGGGAGGCGTGAGTTCCCCCACCGTGGTCTGCAATGAGGAGCACCGGTTTATCACTGCAGAGCAACTGCGCGCTCTCGGCCACGCTGCCCCCAGCATCCTGCTCGAGCCCTGTGGCAGGAATACGGCGCCTGCGTTGACGCTTGCGGCACTAGCTGCCGGTCAAGGCGGGGCCGATCCGATCCTGCTGGTCATGCCGGCCGACCACGTCATACCGGACGTGACTGCTTTTCAGGAAATCGTATTGCGCGGCGCCGAAAGCGCTTGTGCAGGCAACATGGTTACCTTCGGTATCGTGCCGTCCCGGGCAGAAACCGGATATGGGTATATAAAACTCGGCGCGGCCCGTGGTGCACACGCGTTTGAGATCGCCGGATTTGTTGAAAAACCGTCGATTGCGGTCGCTGAATCCTATGTTTCGTCCAAACAATATTTGTGGAACAGCGGGCTGTTCATGATGCGCGCCAGCCTCTGGCTGAAGGCTATTGATCGCTTCCAGCCACGCATATTGCAGGCCTGCAGGGCCGCGCTGGACCAGGGGCGGCGCGACAGTGACTTTCGCCGTATCGACATCACCGAATTCACAGCGTGCCCATCGGACTCGATCGATTATGCCGTCATGGAAAAACTGGCCGGCGCCCAAGATCTTGGCATTGCCGGAATCGTGATTCCCATGGCGACCGGATGGTCTGACGTGGGAGCCTGGGACGCGCTGTGGGCGCTGGTGCCGAAGGATGATGCCGGAAATGCCGTGCAGGGTGATGTCTGTGTGGTGGATAGCAAGGACAATCTTATTTTTGCGCAGAGTCGGTTGGTCGCCTGTGTGGGCATAGAGCGTATGGTGGTCGTTGAAACGGCGGACGCGGTTCTTGTCGCGCGCCGGGACGCAACGCAGGATGTAAAGCAGATCGTGGCTCGACTGAAAGCCGATCAACGCAGCGAGGTCAGTGCCCACCGCAAAGTTCACCGCCCCTGGGGTCACTACGATTTCGTAGACTCCGGCGAACGATTTCAAGTGAAGCGGATCGTGGTCAATCCCGGCGCATCGTTGTCACTGCAACTGCATCACCACCGCGCGGAACATTGGGTCGTAGTCAAGGGGGTGGCCAAAGTGACTCGCGGTGACGAGATACTGACGCTGTCGGAAAACCAGTCAACTTATATACCAATAGGCACCCGGCATCGCCTGGAAAACCCCGGGGAAACCCCCCTCGAAATCATCGAGATTCAATCAGGGGGATATCTGGGCGAGGACGATATAGTGCGCTTTGATGATAACTATGGACGTAGCTGAGGAAAATCAATGACAAAAGTGGCCCTGATTACGGGTGTTACCGGGCAGGATGGCGCCTATCTTGCGGAGTTTCTGCTCAAGAAAGGTTATGTTGTTCATGGCCTCAAGCGCCGGACTTCACTCTTCAATACCGATCGCATCGATCACCTGTATGAGGGGCCGGAGATTGCCGACCGCCGGTTTGTTCTGCATCACGGCGACATGACGGACAGTTCCAGCCTGATCCGCGTGATCCAGCAGATACAGCCTGATGAAATCTACAACCTGGCCGCGCAAAGCCATGTCGCGGTCAGCTTTGAGGAGCCCGAATACACTGCAAACTCGGATGCGCTGGGTTCATTGCGGGTACTGGAGGCGATCCGGATTCTCGGGCTGGAGAAGAAAACCCGTTTCTACCAGGCCTCTACTTCCGAACTGTACGGACTCGTCCAGGAAACCCCGCAAAGCGAAACTACGCCGTTCTATCCGCGCAGCCCCTATGCGGTAGCCAAGCTTTATGCTTACTGGATCACCGTGAATTACCGCGAAGCCTATGGCATGTACGCCTGCAATGGCATTCTGTTCAATCATGAATCGCCGGTGCGCGGCGAAACATTCGTCACCCGGAAAATCACCCGTGCTCTCGCGCGCATCAAGCTCGGGCTGCAGGAACGGCTGCTTCTGGGCAACCTCGACGCCAAGCGGGACTGGGGTCATGCCCGCGACTACGTGGAGATGCAGTGGCTGATGCTGCAGCAGGATAAGCC
>JBBKXO010000419.1:0-4260 GCA_037969525.1 Burkholderiales bacterium
GCCAGCCTGCCGCCCTGCAACGCCGCCACCAGCGCCGGTTCATCGATGACCGGACCGCGCGCGGTGTTGATCAGCAATGCGCCGGGCTTCATGCGCGCAAACTGTGCCGCGCCGATCAAGCCCCGGGTTTTATCAGTCAGCGGGCAGTGCAGACTGACGATATCCACGCGCTCCAGCAACCGGTTCAGATCCGGTTCGAGTTCCATGCCTGGCGGCGGCGTGATCTTCGAGCGGGTGTGTATCACCACCTGCGCCCCGCAGGCCTGCACCAGTTTTGCCGTACGCTCGCCGATCTGACCGTAACCGATGATGCCGACGCTGCGCGCACGGAAATCGCGCGTGAAATGATTAAGGTTGCGCCATGCACCCTGCCGGGTCTCGCGGTCAAATCGCGGCAGTTCGCGCGAGAGGCTCAGCATCATTGCCAACGTATGCTCGGCAACCGCATCGGCATTGGCACCTTCCGCAACCATGACGGCAATGCCATGGCGGGTCGCAGCCGCCACGTCCACCGAGTCAACACCGGCACCGTGCTTGGCAATGATTTTCAGTCCTGGCGCTGCGGCGAACACCTGCTCGGTCAGTGGCGGAGATCCGCGCAACAAAACGGCCTCCACCTGCGGCCGCGCCAGCGCCGCAATCAGCGCATTAACGTCGACCGGAATGGACATGAATTCCAAATCGCAGCCACCACCCCGCAGCAGATTCTGCGCCAGCTCGGAAACGGTCTCGGCAGTGACCAGTACCACCGGCTTGCTCTTGCTCATACCGCGCCCCCTTGATTGCCCTATTGATTTTTTTGAGCGCACAAATTATCCCACTCCAGCGGCACGGCACACACTCCGCTGGCAAATTTATTCACTGCAACGCCGCCATTGCCACTAAAATAGGAATCGTTGGTGAGTCGTTGGTTAGCCGCATAAAAATTCCGCGCAACCGGCATCCATGTCAAAAACATTGGAGGAGAAATCATGCAACGCAGTATTGTGATGGTATTAGGGCTTGTCATGCTCGCACTGACGGGCAATGCGATCGCCCAGCAATATCCCAGCCGGCCGATCCGCTTGATCGTGCCATTTCCACCCGGTGGCAACGTCGATGTGTTTGCCCGCGTACTGTACCGGCAGGTGGAAACGATTATCGGCACCAACTTCGTGATCGACAATCGTGGCGGCGCCAACGGCCTCATCGGAGCGGATGCAGTCTTCAACGCCAATCCGGATGGTTACACGCTGCTGAACACCTCGTTTGCCTTCGCTGTGAACCCGGCAATCCGCAAGCAGATGCCATTCAACATCGTCAAGGATTTCACGCCGGTCACCAATGTCGCCACCGGGCTCGGTTATCTGGTCGTCGTCAATCCCAAAGTGCCGGTCAACAATATCGCGGAACTGATTGCTCTCGCCAAAAAGCAGCAAGTGAACTACAGCACTGCGGGCGTGGGCAACGGCCAGCATCTGGCCGGCGCACTGCTGACCCACATGGCAAAAATCAAGATGCTGCACGTACCTTACAAAGGCGGCGGTCCGGCAGCGGCAGCCGTCGTTGGCGGTGAAGTGCAGGTGCACTTCCCGGCGGGTTCAGTCGGTGTGCCACACCATAAAGCGGGTCGTGTGCGCGCCATCGCCTTTACCGGCGCCAAGCGCCTGAGCTCCCTGCCTGACATTCCCACTGTCGGTGAAACCGTAAAAGGCTACGTCTCCGACGCCGGCTGGCATGGCGTGTTCGGTCCGGCGAAAATGCCGATGCCCATCGCCAGGATAGTGCAGCAGGCCATTCACAAGGCGCTGCAGGACCCGAAGGTGCACGCCCATTTCGTCGACAATGGATATGAGCCGGACGGCGATACCCCCGAGGTTTGGGCCAAAAAATTCCGCACCGACGTCAAGCGCTTCGCCGACCTTGCCAAGGCCGCGGGCATAGAGCCCCAATAAACGCAACCTGCGGAACGGGGGGCGCGTCCTGGCGCGCCTCTGCCCAGCGTACCGAAGCCATCCGGGTTCCGGAATAATTGCCAGGCCTCCGGTGTTCCCACAGACAGGCGATCACCGTGTTTCCCAAGCGGCGCCGAATACGACCGCTACTTTGTTTTATATGTACGCCCTGGTAAAAAGCCCGCTAGAATTCTCGTGCTTTATGTCGCGAATTAATGGAGATTCCATGCGCTTCACCGCACGCCTGCTGACTTTCCTGCTCGCCGCCGGAATCCTGCTCAATACCCACCTGATTACACCCGCCGCCGCCGATGCGCTGGCGCCAGTGACGCCGCCGGTACCGATGCCGGCTTTCAAGCTGCCGGGTCTCAACGGCACCAGCGGCAGCGATGCCGATTTGCGCAACAAGGTCACCATCATCCGATTCTGGGCCTCATGGTGAAGTAGCTGCGTGCGCGAAATGCCCTCCGTGCAGAGGGCACATGATGAGCTGAAAAAAGACGGCATCCACGTCATCACCATTTCCATCGACGGCACCGGCGAGGCCGCCGTCAAGCCGATATTCGCCAAGGGCGGCTACACGTTGCCCGCACTGATCGACCAGAACATGGAGGTGGCGCGCGCGTTCGGGGTGCGCGGCGTGCCGTCCACAGTAATCGTCGACAGCAAAGGCATGATCAACGCGCGCGGCCTGGGCCACGTCGATTTCGACGGGCAGGCGCTGCGCAAGTATGTGCGCGCTCTCGCGAAAAAATAGTCCCGCATCATCCTCACCACCACAGGAGGTGTCTCATGCTCCAGAAATCGCTGTTGAAACGCTGGATTGCTATCGGGTTACTGGGCGGCGCGGCGCTGTTTGCCGGCGTGGCGCAGGCACAAACCGTGAAAGTCGGCGACAAAGCGCCCGCCTTCTCGGTGGCCTCCTCCACCGGCAAGCCGGTGGCGCTGGCCAATTACCTCGGCAAATCGCACGTGGTGCTGTTCTTCTATATCGCCGCCTTCACCGACACGTGAACGACGGAAGTCGTGGCCTTCCAGCTTGATCTCCCCAAGTTCGAGGCCGCCAACGCCCAGGTACTGGGCGTCAGTGTTGATTTCAATGCAGCCAATACCGAGTTCGCAACCAAGCTCGGCCTGAAGTTCCCGCTGCTGAGCGATACCCGCCGCGTGATGACGCGGGCTTATGGTTTGCTCAATGACGATCCGGCCGCCGCCAACGATGAGAAGCGCATCGCCGGCTATCTGCGTGCGAAGCGCTCGTGGGTCATCATCGACAAGGAAGGCATTGTCCGTTACGTCAATGCTGGCGATCCGCGCGGCATCATGCCCAACGACGAATTGCTGGAAGTGCTGGCCAAGATGCGCTAGCTGGAGCGGGGCAGCCCGTGAAGGGCCGCCCCGTCCGCATCAATCCAGTTTCAGATTCAGCTTCTTCAGAATACTTTCATTGCGCCGCATCTCGTTGCGGATGTAGGCATCGTAATCCGCGGGGGACATCGTGCCTGCGGTAAATCCCTGCTTCATGAGCACAGCACGTGCTTCGGGTGTGTGCAATGCCTTGGCGATCTCCCCCGACAAGCGCTCAATGATGGGGCGCGGCGTACCGGCACGGACCACAACACCAAACCAGTTCAGCGATTCAAAGCCCGGCCAACCTGATTCGTTGACAGTCGGCACATCCGGCAGAATCTCGGCGCGCTGCGCCGAGGTCACCGCGAGGCCGCGCAACCGGCCCGTGGCCACGTGCGGAACGCATTCCAGGATGTTGCCAACCATCAGACTGGTGTGACCGCCAAGCACCGCGGTCGCCGCCGGTGCGCCGCCACCATAGGGCACATTGATCATGTCGATTTTGGCGATGTCCTTGAACAGTTCCCCGGCAATGCGCCCACCGCCGATGATGCTCGACACACCCCAGGTCAGCTCGCCGGGCCGCGCTTTCGCCAGCGCGACCAGTTCCTTCAGTGTCTTCACCGGCAGCGACGGGTGCGCGCAGAACATCAACGGGTTATAGACCATGCGCGTAACACCATGAAAATCGCGCAGTGTGTCGTACGGCAGTTTTGCATGTGCGAACGGATTCACCGTGAAACTTGTCGCCATGACCAGCATGGTGTAACCGTCAGCGGGAGCGCGTGACACCAGTTCAGTGGCGATCACCGTGTTGGCGCCAGTCCGGCTCTCGACCACAACGTTCTGCCCGAGTGCTTTGGACATGGGCGCCCCGATCAGGCGCGCCAGCGTGTCGCCAGCACCTCCAGGCGGAAACGGCACGATCAGGCGTATCGATTTGATCGGATATTCCTGCGCGGCCGCGCCAAACGCC
>JBBKXO010000420.1:0-3762 GCA_037969525.1 Burkholderiales bacterium
ATCCATGGTTCTAAATTATTACTGGTCTTGCGGCTGAGCATCGTTCCGTCCCCATGCTTTCTGCGCAAGTTAAGGGAAGTTAAGAGAAGTTAAGAGAATCGGCGCTACGCCAGTGGCCGTACCGATGACGCCGGAATACGGCAGTTAGGCCACATGGAAAACACAGTCTACAGCAGATCACATGTATTTGGTTTTGCCGTTTTGGCAAAGGGTGGCGGCGATCGTGCCTACATCATGACCCGCCCACCGTTCACATCCAGCACCACGCCATTGATGTAGGCAGCGGCATCGGAGGCGAGAAACAGCATGGCCTGGGCGTGATCCTGGGGCACTGCCAGCCGGCGTAACGGCACCTGCGCGGCAATGCGCTCAATGTCAGCTTCGCTGCGCAGTGCGGCCACGCGCGGGGTGAGCGTGGTGATGGGGGCAATTGCATTGGCTGTGATGTTGTCCGGCCCCAGTTGGAAGGCGAGGAACCGCGTCAACTGGATCACGCCGGCCTTGGCGGCCCCATAGGCGGGAGATGACGCGGCGTGCACCGTGCGTCCGGAGATGGATGCCACGTTGATGATGCGGCCAGCTTTTGATTTTTTCAGGTGTGGGATTGCTGTTTTGCAGAGCAGAAACACACTGCGCAGATTGAGTGCCACGGTGCGGTCCCATTCATCAATCTCCATGTCTTCGACCGTGGCCAGGCGACCATAACCCCCGGCACAGTTGATGATGATGTCGAGTCCGCCGAATTGCCTTACCGTTTCCGAGATGGCACGGGTCACGGCATCGGCGTCGGTAATGTCGGTCGCGATGGCCGCCGCCCGCCCTTGAGCTTTGCCGATTGCAGATGCGACTGCATCAGCGCCTGCCTCGTCGATATCCACCAGTGCGACGCTGGCGCCTTGCGTTGCGAAGGCGCGCGCCGTTTCAGCGCCTATGCCTTGTGCGGCACCGGTAATCAGTGCGACGCGTCCGGAGAGTTCAGGATAATGTGCCATTACGTATGCTCCAGGTCAGTTGTATGAGGGGGTTAACGGACGGCGCTGCGGTTGATCCACGAGCCGCCGCCCATCAGCAGTGCGCAGGTCCAGAAAATCGGCGCCACACCCATCGCGGCTCCGATGAGACCAAACACCGGCGGTATGACCACATGTGCGCCATAACTGACCGCCAGTCGCATTGAAATTCCCTCGGCCTGGCGGCCGGGCGGCGCGGCGTTAAAGGCGAGGATCATCGACAGCGGTTGTCCGCAACCCAGACCCAGGCCCAGGGCGAATGCCGCAGCGGCCAGCAGCAGCGCGCTGGTGGTCAGTGGGAATGTCATAAAGGCCCCGGCGGCAATCACCAGTGCACCGGCGATCATCGCGCGTTCGCCATAATGTTTGCTGATCGGCGGGATCGCCAGCCGGGTAATGAATGCGGCTGCACCGAAGGCGCCCATGATCAGACCGATGGTAGTCGCCGTAAACCCCAGGCTGTGGCCGTATATCGGCATGTAAAGATTGAACAGGTCGAGTCCGGCCATGACCGCGGCGTTGGTCAGCAGCGCGTTGCGCATTGCCGGCAGAGCCAGCAGGTCTTTCATGTTGCGCGGTGGCTGGACGCCGCTGGGCACGGATTTCGTATGCGGAATGGTGTGGCGTTTGAGCACAACAATCATTCCGCACAACGCCGGAACCGCCGCCATGATCAGAAACGCCGACGCATGGGACCAGGCGTCGATCGACAGGCCGACGATGATCGGACCCAGCACCGAGCCGGTGGATTCGCCGAGACTGTAATAGCTGAAATTGCGCGTGCGGGATTCGTTGGTGGACAACAGGCCGACCAGGTTTTGTGTTGCGACCACCCACAACATGCTGGTGAGTCCCCACAGCGGTGCGACGATAAACAGGATGGTCAGCGATGGAAAAAACCAGGGCAGCACCATGCTGATGGTATAGAGCCCCAGGCCCCAGTACATCAGCACGCGATTGTCGAGGCGGTCGGCAACGCGGCCGGCGACCACCGCCAGCAGAAATGGGGGCAGTCCATACAGCGCAAACAATATGCCGGTCTCCAGCAGCCCTGCACCCAGATCGACGGCATACAGGGTCATCAGGATGCGGCTGCCCTTCATCGTGATGAAGGTGATGCTGGAGAGCGTAAGAATCAGGATGAGCGGCATGGCGGTGCGCCGATTATAGCGGCGCCTACTCGGCAGCAATGCGGCGACCGTACTGCGGAATCTGCGTTGCCAAATGCCGGAGTATCAGACCAGGTGATCAGCGAGTATGAGTGAAGAGCGCGCGCCTATGTGGAAGAAGTTCCGGTGCAACCAGGCGCCGGCGCGGTCGCGGCCCTCCTTGCGCAGCGCCGCGATGAAAGCGGAATCGGTGTTGAGCCGGCTGGTCACGCTCAACCGGGTCATGAAATCCTCGGCGTCGATCATATGCAGATTGAGCCGTCGCAGTCGGCGTTCGAGCCGGCCCAGGGCAAAGTATCCGCGTTCGGCTTCCTGTTTGGCGAGTGCTATGCCCTCGAGTTCGGATACCGCGGCAGCGTTGAAGCTGATTTCAATCAGACGGTGGCGGATCTCCTCGGCATTTGACGGTACATCATGGCGACGACGCGGATTGACGGCGACGATCAGCATGTCCGATGAGGCGCAGTGATAGAGCAGTGGTCGCAGCGGTGGATTGGCGGTGAGTGCGCCATCCCAGTAGGATTCGCCGTCGATGGTTACGGGTTGATTGAACGACGGCAGGCAGGCTGAAGCCAGCAACACGTCAAGCGACAGCTCGGGAGTGGTAAAGATGCGCGCCCTGCCGGTGGCAATTTGCGTTGCAGCTATAAACAGTTTTAGCGGAAAGCTGGCGTCGCTGAACACGCCGAAGTCGATCTGTGCCGCGAGTACGTCGCGCAGCAGGCTGAGGTTGAACGGATTGATCTGGCCGGGCGACAGGAAGCGCGACAGGAACATCAGCGCATCGATGGCCGGGTTGGACTTGCGTAACGATGGGTCATCCGGCAGACGCCAGCCCGCTGAGGGCGTGGTCGACGTCATGCGCTGCCAGAAGGTTCCCAGCGCGCGGATGCCGCCCTCGCGTCCGCCCGTGCCGAGGCCATGCGCCAGAACCGCGGCATTGATGGCGCCGGCGCTCGCACCGCTGATGCCCTCAATGACGATGCGCTCGTCTTCGAGCAGTCGTTCGAGCACGCCCCAGGTAAACGCGCCGTGGGACCCGCCGCCCTGCAATGCCAGGGTGATGCGTTTTTCAGACAGCATCATCACAGACCGGCAGGGCCCGCGTGGGTTGCGGTCAAAATGTGAGCGTTATCAGGCCGTCGGACCCAGACTCCGCGGATTTTTCGCTCCCAGGCTCAGCTTGCTGCTGCGCACTGCGCTGCGCACGGCGTTCATGCCGCGAATCAGCAGATCGGCAAAAAACTCGGCACGCAGGACTTCCGCTTCGGCGCGTATGCGTTCGACATCAGTCAGCGCGACGAGGTCCAGCAGACTCGTCAGAGAGGTCGGGGTGGGTTTGTTCAAGCTCATGGCAGACTCCTATTAATACTGCGGTGCAAAAATGTAAGTGTTATGAAAAATTAACAATATTTCATATTGTTACGATGATGATTAGAGCACATCGTTAATAAAATGTTGCATAGCTATAGCTGCTTTATTCTCAGTTGTCCCATTAATAAATTTCGCGGTTTTTGTGCGAAACCGTCATAAAGAACCGCGTTAGTGCGTCGTTGCGGCCCAAGGGTGCGCAAAGTCACGAA
>JBBKXO010000421.1:0-5843 GCA_037969525.1 Burkholderiales bacterium
GTACGCAGCACCTGCTGTGGTTCGTGCGGCGCCAGGAATCGGCGGCTACCCGCAGCCGGCACGCCCGTGATATCGAACGTTTAGGTAATGAACTGGAAGCCGAAACGGCACGCCTGCGCGACGCCGAGAGGAGGTTGGAGGAGCTGCGCAGCCAGCATTACAAGTCCGGTGACGAAGTTCATGGCGCTCAGGGTGCGCTGTATGAAACCAATGCTGAAATCGCCCGCATCGAGCAGCAGATCACACATATTCGCGAGAACCGCAGCAGGGTTGAGCAGCAGATCAGCAGCATCAATAACCAGATGGTCACGGCGCAGGCTCAGCTGGAGCAGTCACGTACCAGTCTTGCGGAATGGCGTGAAGAAAATGCGCAGGCCGAGGCGCGAATAGCCGCCTGCGAGACCCGCATCGCCGAGGAACGGACCAAACTGCCGGTCGCCGAAGAAGCCTGGCGAACGACCAGCGCGCGGCGCGACGACCTGCAGCAGGCCATGGGCAGGGCCGAACAATCACGCCAGGTAGAACAGACCAAGCTCAGTCATGCCTCCCGCTTACTTGAACAGCTGGCAGCACGCAACGCGAGGTTGTTTGAGGAGCAGAACGGGATTGAAAAGCCCGACACTGCCGCCATTGAAGCGCTGCAGGATCAGCTCGGCAGGCTTGCCGCAGGGCTGGACCAGCGTCGTGAAGCCTTGGTGACCAAGGAAGGCGAACTGCCTAAGCTGGAGCAGTCGCTTGAGGAGCATAGCGCAGCCGCCGATCAGGCTATGCAGGCGCTGACTGCGATGCAGGCGCGCGTGGAAGCACTACGTCAATTGCAGAACAAGCTGGCACACGGCGCCGATATGGAGGGCTGGATTGCTGCTCGCGGCGTCGATGATACTGCACGATTGTGGCAGGGGATTGCCATAGACGCCGGTTATGAGGATGCGCTGGAAGCTGTGCTGCGCGAGCGGCTGAATGCGGTAATGGTGGACGGTCTGGATGCATGCAGCGACTGGTCAGGCAGCGCACCTCCCGGAAAACTTGCGGTAGCCGAAGTCGGTGGCGGCAGGGAGCACGGTGTTGCGGCGCCACTTCCGGCGCGAGCTTCGCCGTTGTCGCGCTTTGTCACCTGTCGTGATCCCAGACTGGCCCCGGCGCTTGACGACTGGCTGCATGGCGCCTTCGTCGTCGATGATCTTGCCGCAGGTCTCGCGCTGCGCAGTCAATTGGCGCCGGGTGCACTGCTGGTATCGCGCGACGGCTATTTGTTTACCCGGCACAGCCTGACATTTCATGCTCCGGATTCCGAACTGCACGGCGTACTGTCACGGCAGCGGGAAATCGAGGAACTCGACGTTGCGGTGGCCGAGAAGAAAACGGCTGCGGAAGCCCTGCGTGCTGCCTTCGAGGAAAAATCCGCACAGATCGCGGCGGATAAAACTGCCTTGAGTGCGATGCGCGTGGAGGTGTCCGGGCTGCAGCAGCAGCATCATGCGCGGCAGATGGAAAGCGTGCGTTTGACAGAGCAAACCCAGCGCCTGACGCAGCGCGGCGAACAGATTGCCGCTGAACTGGCCGAGATTGCCGGCCAGGTCGATCTCGAGATGCGGCAGCGTGAGGAAGCTTCGACCAACCTGGCGCGGTTCGGCGAGGAGGCCGGTGGTTTTGCGCGCGAGCTGGAAACGGCACTGGATCTGTTCCGCCGCGCACAATTGGTCCTCGACCAGCAGCGCGAAACGGTTCAGCAGGCCGACCGCGCGTTGCAGGAAGCTGTCTTTCAGGGCAAGACATCCCTCGGCAAGATCAACGAGGTGGAGCGCGCCATGGCGACTGCCGGCGAATCGCTGGAACGCCTGCAGCAGACGCTGGCAACCGAGCAGGAGACGCTGACGCGGCTCGACGAAACGTCATGGCAGCAACAGTTGCAGCAACTGCTCACTGTGCGCACTAACCGGGAGCAGGCGCTGGCGCAGGCCCGCGATGCCCTGGAGGCCACCGAAGCACAACTCAAGGCGGTTGAACAGGAGCGCATGGCCGCTGAACAGAAGCTCGGTCCGCTGCGTGACCGCATCAGCGAAGTGAAGTTGAAGGAGCACGAAGCACGTATCAACGAGGAACAATACGCGCAGCAGCTCATTGAGGCAGGCGCCAACGAAGAGGTGCTGGCGCAGTCGCTGGAGAAAGGCGTGCGCTCGGGCTCGTTGCAGGCAGAAATCAACCGCCTCAACGAAGAAATCAAAGGCCTTGGTGCGGTAAATCTGGCGGCACTGGAGGAGCTGGAGACGGCGCGAGAACGCAAAACCTATCTGGATGCGCAGTCTGCAGACCTGACTGCGGCAATGAACACACTGGAGGACGCGATACGGCGTATAGACCGGGAAACCCGGGAGCGCCTGCAATCGACATTCGACGAAGTGAACGCGCATTTTTCAAAAATGTTCCCCGCTCTGTTTGGCGGCGGCCATGCCAAATTGCTGCTCACCGGCGAAGAAATTCTCGACTGCGGCATTCAGGTCATCGCGCAACCCCCTGGCAAGAAGAACAGTTCCATCCATCTACTGTCCGGTGGTGAAAAGGCGCTGACCGCAATGGCGCTGGTGTTCTCCATCTTCCAGTTGAATCCGGCACCTTTCTGTATGCTGGACGAGGTTGACGCGCCGCTCGATGACCATAACACTGGGCGTTTCTGCGAGCTGGTCAAGAAGATGTCCGAGCAATCCCAGTTTATTTTCATCAGCCACAACAAGATCACCATGGAAATTGCCAACCAGCTGCTGGGGATCACCATGCAGGAACCCGGCGTTTCGCGTGTAGTGGCTGTCGATATCGAGGCGGCAATGAAGTTCACCGAAGAAGCGGCTTGAGAGGCTGAACCGGCATGAGCGACCTGCAAATTGCTTTGGGCGCCATCGGGATCCTGGTCGTAGGCGGGGTCTACGTATACAACTCCTGGCAGGAGCGCAAACTGCGGCGGCGTCTGGAGCAGGCTTTTGGCGGCAGCCGCGACGACGTGCTGCTGAAATCCGCAGAAGAACCCGAAGTTGAGGAGGACAATCCGCGCATTGAACCCAGATTGGGGGCGGAAGCCGGCGGCGGAGAAGCTGTGGCGGACGGGCAGACCCCCGATTCCATGGACCAAGCAGCGGTGGGCGACGGCGCCGACTCGATCATCGAGTTTGCCGCGGAGATTGAACTGCCTGTGGCGGCTGCTGATGTGGCGTTGCGCGAACTGCAGTCGCAGCTTGCGACCCTGGGCAAGCCTACGCGCATGTTCGGCTGGGATGCTGCAGCGCAAAACTGGTACTTGTTGAGCCGGAATGCGGATGGAGACTGTACCCGCCTGCAGGTTGCCTTGCAGTTGGTCAATCGCGCGGGGCCCGTGCTGGCGCCGCAACTCAACGGATTTTGCGATACCGTGCAGGCATGGGCAACGCGTCATGGCGCAACGGTAGAGACTGATGATCAGGCCGATGCCCTGAAGGCGGCGCGTGCCCTCGATACACTTTGCGGGAACGTCGATGTAGTCATCGGGATAAACGTAGTGGCACCCGAAGGCTCGGCATTTCCCGGCGAACAGGTTGCCGCAGTCGCTGCTGCGGCTGGTCTCGAGTTGGCGGCCGACGGATTATTTTACTGGCGCGACGCTGCAGGGCGGGTGATTTTCACCATGGAAAACAACGATGCTCAGCCGTTTGCCGCCGATTTGCTGGCGACGATGCAGACCCCCGGGCTGACGCTTTTGCTCGATGTGCCACGGGTAAAAGATGGCGCAGCGGCGCTCGACGAGATGGCGCGGACGGGCGGTGAACTCGCGGAAGCCCTGGGCGGATTTGTCGTTGATGACAACCGTGTGCCATTGCAGGCTGCAGGCCTGTCACGCATAAAGACCCAGTTGCGGACGATCCATGAGGCGATGGCGGCTCACGAAATTCCTGCGGGAAGCCCGCGGGCCCAGCGTCTGTTCGCATGACCGTGGGCGCGCTGCCGGAGCGCGTCGCCCGCCTCCACGAAGCAATAGAGCGTCACAATTACCAGTACTACGTACTCGACGATCCGCTGATCTCCGATGCCGAATACGACCGCATGTTCCGCGAACTGCAGGCGATCGAAGCGGAGCATCCCGAATTCATTACCAGTGATTCACCCACACAGCGTGTTGGTGGCGCTCCACTTGGGGCGTTCGCCCCGGTCACGCATCGCCAGCCGATGCTGTCGCTCAACAATGCATTCGACGCAGACGAGGTGCAGGCTTTCGACCGCAAGGTTCGTGAGACGCTGCAAAAGGACGCCGTTGAATACGCGGTAGAGCCCAAGTTTGACGGGCTGGCGATCAGTCTTGTTTACGAAAACGGCATATTTGTTCGCGGCGCGACACGCGGCGACGGTTTTACCGGTGAAGATGTTAGCGCCAACCTGCGCACCATCCGGTCGATTCCGCTGCGTCTGCGCCTGGCATCTCCACCACAACTGCTTGAAGTGCGCGGTGAAGTATTAATGTTGCGTGCAGACTTTGAATACCTGAATCAACAGCAGCAGGCGCGTGGTGAGAAACTGTTTGCCAATCCACGCAACGCCGCGGCTGGTGCACTGCGCCAACTTGATTCGCGGATCACGGCGGCTCGCAAACTGACTTTTTTTGCCTATGGTCTGGGTGCGGTCGCAGGCTATGATCAGCCCGAAACACTGTCGCAAATAATTGATTATATTGATAAAAATGGATTTTTGTCGGCGCGGGAAAAGGCTGTGGTGCGGGGCGCTGATGGATTGCTGGCCTATTACCGGCGAATTGGCATTGCGCGCACCGGTTTGCCGTACGAAATTGACGGCGTGGTCTACAAAGTCAACAACCTCGCAGATCAGCAGCGCATGGGTTTTGTATCGCGGGCGCCGCGTTTTGCCATCGCCCACAAATTTCCTGCAGAGGAAGCAACCAGCGAGGTGTTGGGCATAGACATACAAGTCGGACGCACGGGTGCATTGACGCCTGTTGCGCGGTTGCAGCCGGTGTTTGTTGGCGGCGTCAATGTCACCAATGCCACCCTGCATAACGAGGATGAAGTGCGGCGCAAAGACGTGCATATCGGCGATACAGTTTTCGTGCGTCGTGCCGGCGATGTCATTCCCGAGGTGGTGCGCGTGGCGCAGCCCGGACCGCGGCTGCCTGAACAAACCTTCAAGATGCCTGCACGCTGCCCGGTCTGTAATTCACGGGTGGTGCGCAACGAAGACGAAGCCATTGCCCGTTGCAGCGGAGGGCTGTACTGCAGTGCGCAACGCAAGCAGGCTCTCTTGCATTTTTCATCGCGCCGGGCCCTGGATATTGAGGGCATGGGCGAGCGCCTGGTAGAACAACTGGTTGATCAGTCCCTGGTGCGTACGCCTGCGGATCTCTATGCACTGGATGCGGCTGCTCTCGCTGGTCTTGAGCGCATGGCTGAAAAATCGGCGGCAAATACAGTGGCGGCAATCAGCAAGAGCCGCGATACTACCCTGCCCAGGCTGATCTATGCTCTGGGCATACGCAATGTCGGGGAAAGCACTGCGCGCGATCTTGCTTTAAGTTTTGGTTCACTCGAGAAACTGATGCAGACGGATATAAATGATCTGCAGAAAGTACTTGATGTTGGACCTGTAGTCGCACAAAGTGTGGCGCAGTTTTTTGCAGAGCCGCACAATCGCGAGGTGATCGACCGGCTGCAGCAGGCTGGTGTGCGCTACGCGCCTGTTCCGCCGAAGCAAAGTGCCGTTGACTCTGGCAAGGTGGCAGGTCGCAGCTTCGTGCTGACCGGCACGCTGCCAGGTATCACCCGCGAACAGGCCAAGGCGCGGATCGAAGCTGCCGGAGGTCGGGTGGTTGG
>JBBKXO010000422.1:0-3022 GCA_037969525.1 Burkholderiales bacterium
CAGGCCGGAGCGCAGTCCGCCGGCGGCGCCGAAGCGCAGCAGGCGCAGAGCCAGTTGCTCGAAGCTGAAGCCGCGCTGACGCTGGCCCAGGCGAGGCTGTCGCAGACAGCGATACGCGCACCGGGCGTCGGCGTGTGCTGGAGCGCGTGGTCGAGCCCGGCGACATCGCGCAGCCTGGACGGCGCATGATGACACTGGCGCTCGACGGACCGGCGCGGCTGATTGTCCAGGTCGATGAAAAGAATCTGCCGCTGATCAAGGCCGGCGCCGTCGCAATTGCGGCCGCGGATGCCTTTCCCAACACCCGTTTCGACGCTGTGGTGAACTATATCTCCCCGGGCATCGATGCTGCGCGCGGCACCGTTGAACTGCGGCTGGACGTGCCCCGGCCGCCTGTGCAACTCAGGTCGGACATGACGGTGGCCATCGAAATGCAGGGACCCCTGCTGAAGCAGACCATCATGTTGCCTGCTGAAGCAATAAGGGAATTGCAGACTGATGCGCCCTGGGTAATGGTGGCACGCGACGACGTGGCAGTTAAGGTCGCGGTGCGCACCGGATTGCAGACCCAGGGCCGGGTAGCGGTCATCGACGGCCTGCAGGCGGGTGCAAAAGTAATCCTGAACCGCGACATCGAAGTCGGAACCCGGGTGCGCGCCGGGCAATGACCGCCCTTGGTTTTGAACTGACGGTTGCGCTGCGTTTTCTGCGCGAAGGCCGCATGCAGACTGCGTTGATCATCGGTGGGGCGGCGATCGGCGTCGGGGTGATCCTGTTTATTACCGCAGTGCTGACTGGTGTGCAGAGCGATCTGATCCGGCGTGTCACCGGGGCACAGCCGCATGTGATCATCAAGCCCCCGGATGAACTGGTCGCACCGCTGCTGGGAGGGGGTGCTGATGCGTCGCGGCTGCCGTCAGTGCAGGCGCGTCCGCAGCGGCTGACCACAATCGACGGTTGGCAGGCGATGGCGCGCATGGCCGAAGCCACCGAAGGCGTGCTTGCCGTGGCGCCGGTGGCGTCGGGATCAGCGCTGGCCATCAAGGGTGATGCGTCGCGATCCGTCCTGGTGCTGGGGACGAACCTGGAGCGTTATCGGCGCGTGGTGCGCCTCGATGACAAGATCAAGTCCGGCGTATTGCAGCTGGAACCCGGCGATGCATTGATTGGTGTCGAATTGGCACATGACCTCGGTGCCGTGCTCGGCGACCGCTTTCGGGTGCAGTCGGCGCAGGGTGCCAGCGCGTTGTTCCGCATCCGCGCACTGCTCGATCTCGGTTCGCGCGACCTGAACCGGCGTTATGTCTATACCGACCTGCGCGCAGCGCAGAGCCTGCTCGGCATACCGGGGCGGATCACCAGCATCGACTTGTCGGTGCGTGAACTCATGAGCGCAGACGAGGTGGCCGGCCGCCTGCGCGCGCAATCGGGGCAGCTGATCGAGAGCTGGATTCAGAACAACAATTTTATTTTTACGGCTATCAGCAACCAGGACATCATGACCCTGCTGATCAAGGTATTCATCACCATCGTGGTGGCGCTGGGCATCGCCAGTGTGCTGGTGGTGTCGGTGGTGCAGAAACGCAAGGAAATCGGCATCCTGCGTGCGGTCGGCGCGACCCGGCGGCAGATGATGCATGTATTCCTGCTCCAGGGCGCCGTCGTCGGCGTCGGCGGCGCGGTGCTCGGTTCCGGTCTGGGCATGCTGCTGGTCGTGATATTCAGTCACGTGCTGCGCAATGCCGAGGGCAAGGCGTTGTTTTCGCTGCAATTCGATTACCGCCTGATTGGTGTGGTTGTGGTCAGTGCAGCCGTGCTGGGACTGCTGGCCGCGGTACTGCCGGCGCGCAATGCGGCGCGGCTGGATCCGGCGCAGGCCATCCGAGGCTGATCGATCATGACCGCAGGCGAACCGCTGGTTAATCTGCAGGGCCTGCGCAAAACCTACAACGCAGGACTGCCCAATGCCGAGGAAGTGCTGCACGGCATTGATCTGACGATCCAACCCGGCGAGTTCACCGCGCTGATCGGGCCTTCGGGTTCGGGCAAGAGCACGCTGCTGAACATCATCGGCCTGCTCGAAAGTGGTTCGGGCGGCAGTTACCGTCTGGACGGCCGGGACGTGACAACCTTCAATGACGACGAGCGCACCCATGCCCGCCACGCCAGCCTGGGTTTCATTTTCCAGTTCCATCACCTGCTGCCGGCATTCACGGCGCTGGAGAACGTGATGCTGCCGGGGCTGATCGGCCACCAGCGCGACAATCGCGGCAAAAGCAATGCGCAGTCTGCGGTGGACATGCGCGCCCGCGCGGCCGAATTGCTGGACGCAGTAGGATTAAAGGAAGCGTATGCCAAGAAACCCGGCGAACTGTCGGGCGGGATGCAACAGCGCGTGGCGATTGCGCGCGCACTGGTACGCGATCCGCAACTGGTGCTGGCGGATGAACCGACGGGCAATCTCGATACGCTGACCAGCGACAACATTTTTGAGTTGCTGCGTCGCTTCAACCGCGAGAGTGGCACGGCGCTGTTGATCGTCACGCATGACCCGCGGCTGGCGGCGCGTTGTGACCGTATCGTGGAACTGGTTGATGGGCGGATTGCCACGGACCGGGCGAATAAGATGGGCGCCGCCTGAAGTCAATACAGCGGTGGTGGTGTCAGGAGGGGATGGCTGGACGCTCGGCTCCGCACTGCCAGCAGGCGGTGAACTGGCCTTCGATGGCCTCACCGCATTGCGGACAATCCCAGGCTTGCCCGCCGTGGATGCGGGCAAATGCGCCTTTCAGGAAATCCTGCATCAACTGGTCGGCTTCATCAAAACGGGTGTCGTCGGTGATCCACACTGCGCACACGTCCACCGGCAATTCTCCCCAGCCGCCGGTCAGAAAATCACCGCGGACGATGGCTTCTATGCCGTGGGACTGCAGGAAGCCGCGTACCAGGTGGGCTTCGGTCATGTGACGGGCGTTATGAACTCGTTTCATGATGTGTTTGAGCCTATGCCAAGTGGTGGAAC
>JBBKXO010000423.1:0-6191 GCA_037969525.1 Burkholderiales bacterium
CGGCAGTTGCAGCGCCATCGGCCCCACCAGCAGTGTGAGGATGGCGTCGGCGTCTTTCTTGATCTGCGGGATGAACGGGCCGAAGTCCTTGGTGCCCAGCGGCGGCCACATTTTCTGGATGATCTTGCCGCCGCAGTCTTCAAAGGCTTTCTGGAAACCACCGATCACTTCGTAACCGAAGGCGTAGTCAGCACCAATGGTGACGATTTTCTTGTAGCCCTGTTCACATGCCCACTGGCCGAAGGGGTGGCTGGGCTGCGAGCTGGTCCAGCCGGTGCGCACCACGTACGGATACTTGGCGCTGTCGCGCTGGGTCAAATCATCAGCCGCGGCAATTGATGCCACGTAGGCTGTCTTGTGACGCGAGCTCACGGGGGCCAGCGCATAGCCGGTGGAAGCGAGCAGCCCGCCGACAAACATCTGCACCTTGTCCTGGAGGATCAGCTTCTCGGCCTTGCGCACATTGACCGGCGGCTTGCCCTCGCCGTCTTCGACGATGAATTTCACCTTGGCACCGGCAAAGTTGCCGCCGACTTCATCGAGGTACATCTGGAAGCCGTTGTTCATGTCCTTGCCGATCTGGGCAAAGGGGCCGGTCAGCGGCGCGAGAAAACCGATGCGCACTTCGGCAGCAGTGGCCGGGGCCGCCGCCAGCGCCATGCACAATGCAGCGCTGCCTGCCGTCAGTGCCTGTCCCAGTTTCAACGTGGGTCTGCGTTTCGTGAATCTGCGTTTCATGATGCGCCCTCCTATAGTGAGATGGCAATACGGTATCGCTAGCTTGCTGCGTGCTTCGCTGCCTGCTTATCTGCCTGCTTATCTGCCTGCTTGTCTGCCTGCTTATCTGCCTTCATTGCCGCCCCGCTGCCCTGCGCACGCGCGCGCCAGTTGCGCACCCGCGCCGGGATGCCGATCAGGCCGCCGGGCAGATAAAGTATGGTCAACACATAAACACCGCCCAGCAGGTACTGCCACCACTGCACCAGCGTGCTCAGGTAATCGCGGATGAAAGTCACCACGCCGGCGCCGATCGCCGCACCAATCAGCGTGCCGGGCCCGCCGAGCACCACCATCAGCAGCGCATCGACTGACGTGGTGAGGATCAGGTCTTCTGGGCTCACCAGCCCGTTCATGTGCGCCCACAGCACGCCAGCGAGGCCGCCAAAGGCGCCGGCAATGATGTAGGCGATGTATTTATGCAGCCACGTGTTGTAGCCCAGCACGCGCATGCGCGGCTCGCGCTCGCGGATGCCTTCGAGCGCGCGGCCGAAGGGTGAACGCACGATCACGTACAGCGTCACCAGCGTGAATACAAAAAAGCCGAACACCAGGTAGAAGAAGGTGATGTCGTCAGCGAGCGAGATGCCGAACTTGGGGCGCGGCGGCAGGTTGATACCGTTGTCGCCCCCGGTCAGCGAGTTCCAGCGGTAGGCCAGCCCCCACACGCACATCCCGAGCGCCAGGGTAATCATCAGAAAGTACACGCCGGAGGCGCGGATCGCAAAGAGGCCAAAGAACGCTGCCGCCGCGGCACTCAGCAGCATGCCCAACACAATCACCACCCAGAAACTGGCATCGAGTCCGAAGTTGTATTCACTGGCGAGGATCGCCGTCAGGTAGGCACCGATGCCCAGGTACGCCGCCTGCCCCAGCGACGGCAGCCCGGTAAAACCGAGCAGCAGGTCGAGGCTCATGGCGAGGATGGCGAAAATCAATGCGTGGGTAATCAGGCTGACTACATAGGCGCTGGAAAACGGCGTGATGATCGCCAGCACCAGCAGTGCTGCGATCACCATCCACACGTTGCGCGGGTTTTTCATGCGTTTTTATTCATACTTAGAGCGCCTGACAAAATGCAATTCTCCCTCTCCCCGTATGCGGGGAGACAAGGGGACACTTGAAGCGAAGCAGGGTTGGGGTGAGGGGATGCAAAATCTTCATTTCGTTAGGCACTCTTAGTCGCGGCCGAACAGGCCGGTGGGTTTCAGCGCGAGGATCAGCACCATCGGCGCATACAGCGTGAAGTACGAGACCTCGGGAAACAACGCCTTGCCGAAATTATCCGCGAGCCCGACGATCAGGCTGCCCGCCGCCGCACCGGCGAGGCTGCCCATGCCGCCGATGATCACCACGGCAAACGCCAGCGGCAGCACTTCAAAATCCAGCCCCGGATACACGCCGAAGAACGCGCCGCCGATCGCACCACCAAGGGCTGCGAGAAAAGCGCCCAGCGCAAAAATGAACATCGACACCCGCGAAGTATCGATGCCGACGCCGCGCGCCATCTCGGCGTCATCGACCGCAGCGCGCACCATCGCGCCCATGCGGGTTTTTTCCATCGCCAGCCACAGCAGCAGCCCCATCAGCGCTGCGGTGCTGATCATGAAAATGCGATAGATCGGCAGGTAGATGCCGCCGACGACTATGCTGCCGTCGAGTATCGCCGGCGGGTCGATGGTCATCGGGTCACCGCCCCAGATGTCGAGCGCAGCCTGCTGAAAGAGGAAGGCAAAACCCACGGTGAGCAGCACCTGACGCAGCGGATCAAAGCCCAGCGGCCGCAGGAAAATGCGCTCCATGATCATGCCGACCACGGCGATGGTGAGTGCGGCAACCGGCAGCGCCAGCCACCACGAGCCGGTGGCCCAGATCACCGACAGCGCGACATAACCGCCCAACAGAAAGTAGGAGCCGTGCGAGAGATTGACGATGCGCATCACGCCGAAAATCAGCGACAGTCCGCTCGCCAGCAGGAACAACAGCGCCCCATAGGAGATGCCGTTGAAAGCCTGGATCAGCCAGAACTCGATGCCCAAACTACTCCCCCTTCCCTGCTTTTTGATAGCGTTATGGGATGGTGCTGCAGTATCAGGTATGACTTTACATCTGCGCTACTTCTGCGCCGCTTTTGCGTTACTTCCGCGTTACTTCTGCACCTCTGCATCAGAGCCGCATTATTACCACCACGGCGGTGGAGAGCAAACCCAAACGGCGATTAACTGCTGAAACTGCATTGCAGCACAGCAAACCGGCGGACAACGCACGGCACTTCCTGAACGCAAACGCCGGCAGACTGGCGGATACAGCCCGTCTTGCGCCTGTCGAAAGGGTGGTCTGGCGGGTACTTAACGTTTCTGCGGGCGCTGTGCCTTGATGATTTGCCAGGCTGCGCTACCGGGCATTCGGCATTCCCAGAATGTCCAGCCGTTGACGGGACTGTTGGTAATCGCCATCGCCGCAGCTGAGGGGGTGTCATAGCGCTGGCCGTTAAGCACCAACGCGCCACTCTCCACGCGCGCGAGGTGCGTCTCGCCCTTGTAGTGGGCACGAAATTCGGTTCCAGGGGGAAAACGCACGCCCTTGCTGACCCACGCTCCTGGCTCCAGGGCGACGGCGACGGCGGTTGAAGATCGACCTGCGCGCGGCATGCCCAGCAAGTCGCGCAGTACGTCATTCTCGGTAACGCCCTCATTCGGCCGGCGCAGCGTCAGCGCCTTGAATACGTCAAAATCGACTTCGATCGTTCTCATCAATCCTCCATATAGCGACTACAGAGAAGTATAGTGCTATAGTTCTATTAAGTTGTCAACGCTTGAACAACCCGCTTTCATAGCACTTGATTACATTCGGATTTTAATTATAATGTTCAATATATTAAACATTATGGTTTCACAATGCGACTCCAGGAAATCGGCTACCAGATACGACAGGCGCGGGCCGCGCAGGGGCTGACTCAGGCGCAGCTCTCAGCAGCCGCGGGCGTTTCACGCACCACACTGAACCAACTTGAGAATGGTCTGTTCCCTGACCTCGGCATCAAGAAGCTCCGAGCCATACTCGAACAAGTGGGCCTCGCGCTGACCATCGGGCCCGCACAGAAAACCAGTGCGCCGGATTTCATCCGCATGGCCTGTACCACCGCCAGCGTGAGTTTCCGCAATGCCCTGACGGAGGATGAACTGATCCGCGCTTTGCTCACGGGGAAAATTCCGCCCGCAAAAAGACCTCATTTCCGCACACTGCTGGATGAAGCCACGCCAGCCTTGCGGCAGGGCCTGATCGAAGAGGCCGGTCGCTGGACCAAGCCCGGTCGTGTGGAAAGAAACCTCGCCATGATTGCGCGTGACATCAAGCAAACCGTCGGTGCGAGAAATGGCTGAAGACCGCCTGAAGATTTGGGAAACCCTGTTCCAGCGCGCGCTAGAACTCATAGCTTCCGCCAACGCCGGCGGCGCACGACTGGATGACTGGAGCTTCGGCGGGGGCACTGTGCTGATGCGACGTCACCATCATCGTTTCAGCAAGGACATTGATATCTTCGTTCCTGATCCGCAATATTTAGGACTGTTCAATCCGCGCCTGAGCACTAAAGCCGAATCGCTGACCACGCATTACCTTGAACAATCGGGTTTTCTGAAACTGTATTTTCCGGAAGGCGAGATCGACTTCGTCGCATCCGCCCCGCTGACTCCAGCTCCAACCGTCGTGGAAACGCTGTTCGGTCACGCAGTGCATGTGGAAACATCAACCGAAATCATCGCCAAGAAAATCTGGCACCGTGGCATTGAGTTCACGGCCCGCGACATCTTCGATCTGGCAATGGTGACAGAGAAGGAACCCGATGCGCTGAATGAAATTCAACCCATACTGCGCGATCGCAGAAAGGTCATACTCGAGCGTATTGCCGGGCACCAGGCAGGGTTACGGGAAACTTTCGAGGCACTGGAGATTCTGGATTACCAGCGCAGCTTTGACGAATGCGTCGAACGGGTGACTGAGTTACTCAATAGCGCCTAGGGTAACGAAACATCACTCTCCCTGTATTCACAGGGAGAAGACCGGCGCAGGTAAAGACCCAACAATTTATGACTTATGCAGCGTGCGCATGAACACCTGCATACCGTAGTGCAGTGCAATAAAAGCACCCAGCTCCATGATCTCGGCTTCGGAGTAATGCTGCTTCATGCCGGCATAGAACTCGGCATCGACGCTGGCGGCATTCATGTACATCTGGTCGGCGTAGCGGAGCGCCCATTTTTCTTTTTCGGTAAAGAGCTTGCTGCGTTCGTAGTCGTCGCAGCCGGCGGTGATGGTCGCTTCATCGAGGCCGGCGGCCAGCGCTGGCTTCGAACGCAATGCGCCGAAATACGGGTCACCCGAGCGGCGCGTCAACTGGAGCCGAATGATTTCCTTAAGGCGATGATCGACACCGCCTTCGGCGTGTGACATGACCATCGCCCGCAGCAGGGCCTTGGCGTAACTCGGCACGTGGGCGAGGATGCCGGGGAAGGTTTCATCGGGCACACCCAGCGCCTTGCAACGTTCGATCAGCGCCTTGAGTTCCGGATCGGTGATGTCTGCCGGCTTGATGGGTGCAATCAGCGTGGCGCCGCTCATGATTGGCCTCCGCCTGCCGCAGCCAGTGACACCGGTGCATCGCCATAGATGCGCGCGGATTCCTGCTGGTCGACCAGCCGGCCGTCGGGCGAGAACATCGGGTAGAACTTCAATGTACCGAAAAACGTGTGATAGCCGATGTTGAAACCGATGAAGGCGCCGAGCTCGACGATTTCTTCTTCGGAATAATGTACCCGCAACCGGTCGTAGAACGCGGCGTCGATCGCCCCCGGATCGGTGGCCATTACTTCGCTGTATTCAATTGCGAGTTTTTCGGCGGCGTTCCAGCGCGCGCTCTCGCGGTAGTTCGCAATGCCGTCGTCGATTTGTGCTTCCGTCAGACCCTGCCGCTTCGCCGAAGCGGACCGGACGTTGCCTCAATAACTGCAGGTGGCCATGCGCGAGAGCTGCACGCGGATGACCTCCTTCAGCTTGTGGTCGATGCGGCCGGTGTTGAACACGGTGTCCCAGGCGACGAACATGGATTCGCACAGGTCAACGTTGTGACCCATCATCGCGTGAAACGCCGGATCAGGCGCGCGGTTCTTCAGGCATTTTTCGATGTACGGCTGCAGCTTGGTCTGCTTCAGCTTTTCGATATCGAGCATGGTGATGTTGGGCATGGCGGACTCCGGAAATTACAGGGACGTCGTTCGACTATTAGTTCGAGTATAAATTAATCGCGCGCATGACTACCCGCGCCGGATTCCGCAGGCGCGGTGGCCGTAATTGACGGGCGCGCTGCGATACGGTCGAACCATGCGCACAGCTTGGGGTGTTCGCGCCGCCAGTGC
>JBBKXO010000424.1:0-3231 GCA_037969525.1 Burkholderiales bacterium
AGCCCCTGGATCATGCCGCGCCCACGCACCTCAAATTCTCCCGCGGGGTAATCCGCAGCGATGTGATTGAGCCAGTTACGCATGATGCCGCCTTTGCGAAGTACCGCTTCCTGGAACGCATTGTCGCTCCAGTAATGCAGCAGGGCCGCGCGCGCCGTCACAAACGCGAGATAGTTGCCGCGGAACGTGCCGTTATGCGCACCGGGTATCCAGATGTCCAGCTCGGGCTTCATCAGCACCAGCGCCATCGGCAACCCGATGCCGCTGATCGATTTGGACAGCGTAATGATGTCTGGGGAAATTCCGGCTTCTTCAAAGCTGAAGAAACCGCCGGTACGACCGCAGCCCATCTGAATGTCGTCGACGATGAGCAACATGTCTTGGCGCCGGCATACCTGCTCCAGGGCACGCAGCCAGGTTGCGCTGGCACCATTGACGCCACCCTCGCCCTGCACGGTTTCAACAATCACAGCCGCCGGCTGATCCACGCCGCTGCTGCGATCGGTGATCATGCGCTCCAGATATACGGTGGTATCCACGCCCGCGCCCAGATAACCGTCGTAGGGCATGAAAGTGGTGTTGTCCAGCACGATGCCGGCTGCGTCGCGATATTTTGAATTGGCGGTCGCCGCCAGGGCGCCGCCCGTCACGCCGTGAAAACCATGGGTGAATGAAATGACATTGGCCCGCCCCTTGATCTGCCGAGCCAGCTTCAGCGCCGCCTCCACGGCATTGGTCCCGGTGGGGCCGGGGAATTGCAACTTGTAGCGCATGTCGCGCGGCTTAAGGATGGTGCGCTCGAAAGTTTCCAGCAACGCTTTCTTGGCTACGGTGGCCATGTCGAGGCCATGGATGATGCCATCCGCCTCCAGGTAATCCAGCATGTCCTGCTTGATCACCGGATTGTTGTGTCCGTAATTGAGCGTGCCGGCACCGGCGAAGAAGTCGATGTAGACGTTGTTCTCCTCGTCGATCAGCTTTGAGCCGCGCGCTTTGTCGAATAACGTGGGAAAGGATCGGACATAACCGCGTACTTCCGATTCCAGACGATCGAATACTTTCAAGTTCATGGTTTTATTCTCCTTATGCCCGACTCCAATCCGGCTCATGATGTCCATGGGCCGATACGGATCAGCATCTCGGGCTCGTGATGCGGATCCTGAAAATCTTCTGCGGAAAAAAATGTGCGCTCTACGCTTTGTGCGTTCAGGCGCGTGGCTAAAGTTTCGAATACGCGCCGCGAGGCGGTATTTGACGGCGTGACCGTCGTTTCCAGCCAACGGCAGCCGGCCAGTGCAGGTTGTGCCAGCAGATGCTCCAGCATGCGCAGCGCCAGGTTCTGGCCGCGTGCTGCAGGTGCAACGGCGTCCTGCCAGACGAATACCACCTCCGGCGTTGCCGGCGGTCGATAGGCTGACACCATGCCGGCGATGCCGGCTGCACTTTCAGCAAGGACGCAGGTGCGGGCATGATGCGCGCACAGCAACAGATAGGCGTAAGGGGAATTCAGGTCCAGCGGGGGAGAATCGCGCACCAATCGGTGCAGGGCCGCGCCGTCAGAAATACCGGGGGCTCGCAATACAAGCTTGGACGACGCTGGCGCCACTGGGTCAGTGGTCAGCGTATTCACGTATTATCTATATAAAACAATAAGTTAAGTCGCTTTATTGAGGTAACTAGGAGGCGGCAATTATAATACACGTTGGATTGAGGGTCAATCAATATTATCCTTAATATTCAATAAGATAGATATTCTCCCGACGTTACGCCCTGTTTCGGGGCACAAATAGTGCTTAACAGACTAGCCACTGCGTAAGGGAAGCCGTGCCAAGGAAGTCGTCAAAGTGATTCCGACACGCGCCGAACATCCAGCGGAGGGATTCAGGGCGGGTGACGAACCCGATTAAGCGGAAACTTCAGACGCCCAAAACCAGCTGGCGCACCCTGTCGCGTTTGGGCAGAGCCGTACGCTGGATCTGCAAATAGCGGATACCCGCCTGTCCCAGGCACTTGACCTTGAAATCAGGTGTCGCCGGCGCGGTCCGCAGGTCGATGGCCGCCACCGGCTGCAGCGTTTTGTCACACACCAGAAAATCCACAATCTGCTGCGTCAGTTGCCGCCCCTGTAGTTCAGCGTTGCCCGCTTGATCCGCGGCCAATTCCAGTACGCTATCGAGCGTAACGCGTGGCATCACCTCGTGATCTGGCAGGCTGTTTTTTAACAGGTAATAGAACAAGGTCTGCGCCGGATCGAGCGTCCGCGCGCGGCGTACGAATGGCGATGTTGCAGGTGCACCGGCAGCACCGCCGGAGTTTGGCATGACCGCTGCTGCCGGGACGGCCAGATCCTTGCGGGCCGTGGTAACCAGTTCCTCCCAGCGCACGCTGGACTCCTGCTGGCGTTGACCAATCCTGCGGCTGTAGCTACGCCAAAAAATGAAAATCGCGACCAAGGGGGCCAGTAACAGCAGATACACGATTACGCTCATACGCAGATCAGGCTTTGCCCGCCTGCATGATCGTCCTCAGGCATGAGCGGCTGCACGAACGGCTTGCACATGTAGTGCAGTGTGCTATCGAACATGAGTGGCTCCAGTCAGCAGGTGGTTCTATCAACCTGAATCACCAGATTATCCAGATAAACCTGATTCGCTAGTCTATTGTAGCTGCAATCAACTGTGTGTCGCGCCGACTCTATTCTGAAATCAATGGGCTGCTTACTGCTTGGTTCTGTGCGCTACGCGCAGGCGGCGCCGATCGAGCCACCAGGCGAACACCGGAAGTATCAGAAAACCGCCGGGCATGACCACCAGCACCAGATAGGGACTCAATTGTGACAAACGACTGAAATGGCGGCGCAGCTGAATTTTTTCTTCCAGGGTCCAGCGCTGGCCGTTGCGCTGCTTCATCAGGATCGGAATCAGCCCGCGGGTCTGCTGCAGTTCCGACAGCAGATGCTGCTTTTCACGTTGCGTCAGGTTGCTGACCGATTGCAGAGTACGGCGGGCACGGCTGCGGATGATCTGAAGCGGCGGCATGGAAATCGAGCAGGAAGGTTCAGGAGATCGCCTGATAATAAAGGTTTTGCGGATGATTGGCTTGGGCAAAAAAGAACCAGCGCTCGGCGATCAGGCCGCCAAATTGGACCGCACAGGCCAGCCACAGCAGCACCGGCGACGATGCCCACGCCCACAGCAGAAACACCGGAATTACAAAGGCACAAAGCAGAAA
>JBBKXO010000425.1:0-31359 GCA_037969525.1 Burkholderiales bacterium
GAGTTCACTGATCTCGGATGGATTGAGTTGCATTGTCTTGCGCTCCTAATGGGTAAGCATGGCGGCCATTGCATCCAGCCTGCCACGCACCGTTGCATCGATGACTTTGTCGCCGACGATGATTTTCACGCCGCCGATCAGCGCCGGATCAACATCGACTTTGGTGGTGATCCTGCGCTTGAATTTGGTTTCCAGCCCCGCGACCAGTGTTTTCACCTGCTCGTCGCTGATGGGCATTGCCGATATCACATGCGCCTCGAGTACGCCTTCCTGTTCGCGTTTGAGGTTTTCATACAGCTCGCGAATATGCGAAGTCACGTCGAGCCGGCCGTTCTGCACCAGTACCTGAATGAAATTGCGCGCCTCTTTGGCGACACCGGCGTCGATACTGTCGCCCACAACCCCCAGCACTAGTTCTTCCAGTTGCTGTACGCTGACATTCGGGTCGCTGATAATCGCCTGCACGCGGGCATCGCCAACCACGGCGTCGAGATTGGCCAGTGCGTCCGACCACTTCGCCAGCGCGTTCTGCTCGCGTGCGAGCTTGAACACTGCTTCAGCGTAAGGACGGGCAATGGTTACCGGTTCTGCCATGGGGGTCCGCTTTAAAGTTGGCTCTGCACCGCGGCAAGCATATCCGCATGCGCCTTGGCATCAACTTCGCGTTTGAGGATCTGCTCGGCGCCGGCAACTGCAAGTGCGGCAACCTGGGTGCGCAGCGTTTCCTTGGCGCGGGAAACTTCCTGGTCGATCTCCGCCTTGGCGCCCGTGATCATGCGCTCACCTTCAACCTTGGCGGTAGATTTCGCCTCTTCGATCATCTGGCTGGCGCGTTTTTCGGCCTGCGCCAGAATTTCATTTGCGCGATCGCGAGCCTGCGTGATTGCTTCATCAGCCTGCTTAGCCGATCGTGCCAGCGACTGCTTGCCTTCTTCGCCAGCAGCCAGGCCGTCAGCGATCTCTTTCTGGCGCGCTTCAATGGCCTTGATCAGATACGGCCAGATCAGCGTCTTGCAAAACCAGATGAAGACAAAGAACGTGACCGCTTGCGCAAGCATCGTGACGTTTAGGTTCATGGCTTTCCCCTACGGACTGCGGTTCGTAACAAGCTTTTAATTCAGACTTGCGAGCAGGGGATTGCCGGTGGCGAACCAAAGTGCGAGACCGACGCCGATAATGAAAGACGCGTCAATCAAGCCCAGCAACAGAAACACTTTGGCCTGCAATTGCGGCATCAGCTCCGGCTGGCGCGCGGCACCTTCGAGGAAGCGGCCGCTCATGATGCCGATGCCGATACATGCGCCCGCGGCGCCCAGACCGATCATCAAGCCGATACCAATACCGGTATACGCCTGGATCATCGCAACAAGTTGCAGCTTATCCATCAGAATCTCCTTTTCAACACATCAATAAAAACTTGGGTTAATGACTTTCGTGCGCCATCGCCATATAAACGGCGGTGAGCATCATGAAAATGTAGGCCTGCAGCACAACGATCAGAATGTGAAAAATCAGCCAACCGAACGCCAGAACGCCGCCGAAAATCGAACCCGCAAGCCCGGTGGCCGCCCACATCCACAGCAGCAGAAAAATGATTTTACCGGCATAGATGTTGCCGTAGAGCCGCAGCGAATGGGACAGCGGCTTGGAAACATACTCGACCACATTGAACAAAAAGTTCAGCGGCCAGAAAAGCGGAAATGAACCAAAGGGCGTGCAGGTCAGTTCGTGGATCCAGCCACCCAGGCCTTTGACCTTGACGTTGTAAAACAACATCAGAAACCAGACCGACAGGGACAGGGCAAACGTGGTATTGACGTCGGCTGTCGGTACCGGAAACCACGTATCCTGCCCCATCACCTTTGACGTGAACAGCCCGATGAGGTCGATCGGTATGAATTTAGTCGAGTTCATCAGGAATACCCAGACGAACACGGTCAGTGCCAATGGACCGACAAAAGCGCGATTGCCGTGGAAAATTCCCTTGACCTGATCATCGACAAACACGATCAGCATCTCGACAAAGGCCTGGCGTTTGTTGGGTACGCCCGACGTCGCGCCACGCACTACCCACCACAGAAAACCGAAACCAACGACGCCGAGCATGACGGCTGTCAAGAAGGTGTCGAGATGCAGCGTCCAGAAGGGGCCGTCACCCAGAGATACTGTGCGATTGGTGAGGTGATGACCAATGTAGCTGGTCGGGGTCAGATCCTGTGCGGCGGCCATCCCTGATTATCCTGAAATCTTATTTATTCTTTGACCAAAATCGCCATCCGGAACACCAGTACCGAAACGACGAACGAGATAAAAAATGCGGCGTGCACGACATCTTTGTAGGATGTCAGCACCCATCCCATCTGAAACACGATCAGCATGATACGAACGGCTTCTGCCCGGAACAGTGCACGCAGTGTGTTCCCTGCTGTTCTGATCCGGCTGCCCGACGCCAGCTTCGCGTACATAAAGTCCGCGATCTGGTTAATGATGCCTCCCAACACTGCAGAAGCCGCGCCATGTACACCAATAAAAACAGCGGCCAGCAACCCCAATCCTGCAGTTGCGTATATCTGCCACCGCATTACGGTAAGCATGGGCCTGCTATCGATGCGTGCAAACACCCGGACGGCCCCTGAGAAACCTCCGGATTTTACTGGTTTGGCGCCCGCAACGTCAAACCGTATTGCGTCGCACCATCCGGTGGTTCATCGTGTCAGCCGGGAAATGAGTCGATCAAGGTCATCAAGGCTGGTGTAATCGATCACCAGACTGCCTTTGCCCTTGGGCCTGGCTTTGATCTGCACCCGCGTACCCAGTTTCTCGGCAAGGCTCTCCTGCAACCGCGTGACATCACGGTCCACAGGTCGTCGGGTGCGCGAGCCGGAACGGGCCGTTAGTGCTGCCGTGACACGTTGTTCTACATCGCGCACGGACCAGCCTTTATTTGCGGCTTCATTGGCCAGCTCAACCTGGCGCAACGCGGGCAGTGCCAGCAGCGCGCGGGCATGGCCCATTTCTATCCGGCCCTCACCGAGCAGTACTTTGACCGGAGGCGCCAGCTCCAGCAAACGCAGCAGGTTGGTCACTGCGGCGCGTGATTTGCCGATGGCGTCAGCCACCGCCTGATGGGTCAGCGCGAATTCACCGATCAGGCGTGAGATGCCTGTCGCTTCCTCCAGCGCATTCAAATCCTCGCGCTGGATATTTTCGATCAGCGCCACAGCCAGCGCCTGCTGATCAGGCACATCACGGATCAGCACCGGCACGCTGCTCAGACCGGCGATGCGTGCCGCGCGCCAGCGCCGTTCGCCGGCAATAATTTCATGGTTGCCACCACCCACCGGGCGCACCAGGATCGGTTGCATGATGCCCTGGGTTTTGATCGACGCGGCCAGCGCATTCAGCGCGTCCTGATCCATTCGTGTACGCGGCTGATATTTGCCCGGCTGCAATGCCGCCACTGGCAATGTAGTTACAGCGTCGCCACCACGCGGAGGGGTGGAGTCGCCGCCCAGCAAGGCATCCAGGCCGCGCCCCAGTCCTTTGGGCTTAACCATAATAATCCTTTAAAATCAATTTGTTATGTTGCTGCGCTGGTGCGGTTCAGCATTTCACCGGCCAGCGCCAGATATGCCTGTGCGCCCTTGGATGTGCGATCGAACTCCAGTGCCGAAAGACCATGACTGGGCGCTTCCGCCAGCCGCACATTGCGCGGAATCACCGTGCGATACACCTTGTCACCAAAATGCTGCATCAGTTGCGCAGAAACCTGTTGTGCCAGCATATTGCGCGGGTCGTACATGGTGCGCAGCAGGCCCTCGATTTCGAGGCCGGGATTCAAATGCTCACGCACTCTTTTGATGGTGCCCACCAGATCCGACAACCCTTCCAGCGCGTAATACTCGCACTGCATCGGTATCATCACGGCCTGCGCTGCAGTCAGGCCGTTTACGGTCAGCAGGTTGAGCGCCGGCGGACAATCGATCAGGATGAAATCGTACTCTGCAGCGACATCGCGCAGCGCATCCTTGAGCCGAGTTTCACGATTCTCAATATCAACCAGTTCAATTTCAGCACCGGCCAGTTCGCGGTTTGACGGCAGTACATCGTAGCCGGCGGTCGGCGCGCTTTGCCGCACTTCCGCAATACGCTTCTCGCCCAGGAGCACTTGGTACACCGTTGCCGTCAGATTGCGCTTGTCGATGCCGCTGCCCATGGTCGCATTGCCCTGCGGGTCGAGATCGACCAGCAGAACGCGGCGGTGCGTGGCCGCCAGGCTGGCAGCTAGATTGACGCCGGTGGTCGTTTTGCCGACGCCGCCCTTCTGGTTGGTAATGGCAATGATGCGGGTCATGTTGCCGGCTGCAGTAAAGCGGCGTGGCGTTCAGCACCCAGGCCCGGCACTTGCAGCGCAACGACATCACGCAACAGGAAGTCGTCGGGCAGTTGCGCGAGTTCTTCATGCGGGTAGATGCCCTTCATTGCGATAACAACGCCGGTCTTCGCGCACAACCGCCCGGCCAGAGCAAGAAATTCCGGCAAATCTGAAAAAGCGCGCGAAACCACGGTGTCAAACTGGGAGGGCGGTTTCCAGAAATCAACGCGTTCGCAGACTACATCGACGTTGGCCAATTTGAGTTCGATGCTCGCCTGGCGTAAAAAAGTGCATTTTTTGTGGCTGGAATCGAGCAGCGTGAAATGCCAATCAGGAAGTGCCTGCGCCAGAGGAATTCCCGGCAAACCTGCGCCGCTGCCTACATCAAGCACCCGTTTCCCGCACACATGTGGCAATACCGATAGCGAGTCCAGCAAATGATGTGTCAGCATTTTCTCGGGCCCGCGCACGGCCGTGAGGTTATAGGATTTGTTCCATTTTTCGACCAGCGCCAGATAATCCAGCATGCGCTGCTGCGCGTCTGCGGGAACGGTGATGCCCAGCGCGGCAATCCCCGCCGTCAATTCGTCCGCGAGGTTCATGCGCTTTTTTTCAACGCGAGGGCTGCACGTTTCAGATGCACCAGCAGCACCGATATTGCCGCGGGCGTGACGCCGGAAATGCGCGAAGCCTGACCGATGGTTTCGGGTTTTCCAAGATTGAGTTTTTGCTGCACTTCTATGGACAGCCCCCGCACCTGCGCATAATCGAGATCTGCCGGCAATCGCAGTTCTTCCTGCTGGGCGCGATGCTCAATTTCGGTGTGCTGGCGTTCGATGTACCCTTGATACTTCGCCTGGATTTCCACCTGTTCGGCGACCTGTACATCGCTCGTCCCCGGACCTGCGCCGGGCAGCGTCATCAGTACGGCATAGCTGACCTCGGGACGCCGCAATAACTCAGAAAGCGGATATTCACGTTCGAGCGGTTTTCCGAGCAACTGCGTGGCATGTTCTGCAGACAATATATGGGGATTGACCCAGATGGATTTCAGCCGCTCCTGTTCCAGTGCGACCGCGTCACGCTTGCGCGCGTAGGCTTCCCAGCGCTGGTCGTCAACGACGCCCAGTCCCCGTCCGGTTTCGGTCAGTCGCAGATCGGCGTTATCTTCACGCAAAGACAACCGGTATTCCGCGCGGCTGGTAAACATGCGGTAGGGTTCGGATACGCCGCGGGTAATCAGGTCGTCTACCAATACACCCAGATAGGCCTGGGAGCGCCCCGGATGCCAGCTTGCTTTACCGGAGACTTGCAGCGCGGCGTTAATACCGGCCAGCAGGCCCTGCGCCGCAGCTTCCTCATAACCCGTGGTACCGTTGATCTGTCCGGCAAAAAACAAGCCTGCAATGGCCTTGGTTTCCAGTGAAGCCTTCAGTCCGCGCGGATCAAAATAATCATACTCGATGGCATAACCCGGGCGCGTGATATGCGCGTGTTCCAGCCCCTGGATCGAGCGCACAACCGCGAGCTGCACGTCGAACGGCAGGCTCGTTGATATGCCATTGGGATAAAATTCGGAGACCGTCAGGCCCTCGGGTTCCAGAAAAATCTGATGTGATGCCTTGTCGGCAAAACGATGGATCTTGTCTTCGATGGACGGACAATAGCGCGGCCCGACGCCTTCGATGACCCCGGTGAACATTGGCGAACGGTCGAGCCCGGCGCGGATCGCGTCGTGGGTGCGTTGGTTGGTGTGGGTGATCCAGCACGATACCTGCACAGGGTGCTGTTCGCGGCGGCCGAGGAATGAAAACACCGGCGCCGGGTCATCGCCCGGCTGTTCTGTGAGTTGCCCAAAATCTATGCTGCGTCCATCTATGCGCGGCGGTGTACCGGTTTTCAGCCGGCCCACGGGCAGTTTCAATTCGCGCAGTCGTGCGGCCAGGCTGATTGACGGCGGATCGCCGGCGCGCCCACCTTGGTAATGCTGCATGCCGACGTGTATCAGGCCGGAGAGAAAAGTACCCGCCGTCAATACGACGGCGCGCGCTTCGAAGCGCAGTCCGATCTGGGTCACGACACCCGTTACCTGGTCGCCCTGTACGACCAAATCGTCCACAGCCTGCTGAAATACCACCAGATTGGGCTGGTTCTCGATACGTCCGCGGATGGCGCCACGGTACAAGACCCGATCAGCTTGAGCCCGGGTCGCCCGTACTGCCGGGCCTTTGCGCGAATTGAGGATGCGAAACTGGATGCCCGCTTCATCGGTTGCGGCCGCCATCGCTCCGCCCAACGCGTCAATTTCCTTGACCAGGTGACCTTTACCGATGCCGCCGATGGACGGATTGCAGGACATTTGTCCCAGCGTTTCGATGGCATGGGTCAGCAGCAGCGTCCGGCGGCCCATGCGCGCGCTGGCGAGCGCAGCTTCGGTGCCGGCATGACCGCCACCAATCACAATTACATCAAATTTTTCAGGATATTGCGTCATTTTTCGCGCTGCTGCCGGGCATTGCCGGATCACCCGGGGCCGGGCGCGCATCATAGCTTAAATTGGCAATACGGGTAAGCCGCCCTTAAGTGTAATCGCGGATGTTTCACGTGAAACCAGGGCCACGGGACCTATTCCCGGTCGCTCTCGTTGTTCCACGTGAAACACGCCGGTTACACGCCGGTTATTTGCCTATACAGAATTTGGAGAAAATCTCGCCCAGCAGGTCATCGGGCGTGTATTCCCCAGTAATGCTGCCCAGAGCCTCATGCGCTAAGCGCAACTCTTCAGCATAGAGCTCCAGACGATCGGTTAATCCGGTGGCCAGGCTCAAATGGTGCTGGGTGACCTGCAGGGCCTCAATGTGGCGTGCCCGCGCCGTAAACACCCCTTCCCCGGAGGGATGCCAACCCGCCCGATCCCAGATCGCCTGTTTCAGCAATTCGATGCCTTCGCCGGTCTTCGCCGATATCCAAAGGCGTTCCTCGTCCGCGATCGCCTCCCTCATGGGTTTGTGCTTGGTCAAATCAATTTTGTTCATCACGCGTATCCGCGCCAAGCCTGGGGGCAGCCGGTCAATGATGGCGCGATCGGCATCATCTTCCACCTTGTTCGCCTCAGCGACCAACAGGGCCAGGTCAGCCTTTTCAATCAGGGACCAGGTCCGGTTGATGCCTATACGCTCGACAGCATCTGCAGTCTCGCGCAATCCTGCGGTATCGATGATATGCACCGGCACACCATCGATGTCGATTTCCTCGCGTACCGCGTCCCGCGTCGTCCCGGGCACTTCCGTCACTATCGCGACATCATCGCCGGCGAGCCGATTAAGCAAACTCGATTTGCCTACATTGGGCTCACCGATCAGCACCACCTGTATGCCTTCGCGCAACAGGCTGCCTTGTCGGGTGGCTGCCAAGGTTGTATCCAGTTGGTTGCGTACTGCCAACAAGCGCTCCGCGGCACGCCCGGCGTTGAGGAAATCAACCTCTTCCTCTGGAAAGTCCAGCGTCGCTTCGAGCAAACTGCGCAAAGCAATAATTTCATCCTTAAGCTGTTGTATTAATTCAGAAAAATCTCCTCGCAAAGAACGCAAGGCAGCCCGAGCGGCCAATGCTGTAGACGCCTCTATCAAATCGGCAACGCCCTCCGCCTGGGCCAGATCCATGCGTCCGTTCAAATAGGCGCGTTCGGTGAATTCGCCGGGGCGCGCCAACCGCGCGCCGAGTTCGAGACAACGCTGCAGCACTTGGCGCATGACCACCGGCCCGCCATGCCCCTGCAACTCCAGTACATCCTCACCGGTATACGAACGCGGGGCCGCAAAAAACAGTGCCAGCCCTTCATCAATCGGGCTGCCAGTGTTATCAAGAAAAGGGGTAAAAACCGCGTGCCGCTCCTGCAGCACGCGCGGCGTCAATCCCAGGGCAAATCGTTTGAGCTCTGGTCCTGAGATGCGAATAATGCCTATACCACCGCGCCCAGAGGCGGTGGCGATCGCCGCAATGATGTCACGGTGAATCATGCGCGGCGAGTATAGCGCCGCGCAGCTACGCCTTGCGGGGTGCCTGCTTGCTGGTGCGCTCGATTGACTTGTTGATGTACTGCTGCTGGGCAATGGAGAGCACGTTATTGACCAGCCAGTAGAGCACCAGCCCCGCCGGGAAGAAGAAAAAGAATATGCTGAACGCGATCGGCATGATCTTCATGATCTTTGCCTGTACCGGATCCGGTGGCTCGGGATTAAGCCTGGTCTGGATAATCATAGTCGCGCCCATCAGGATGGGCAGTATGTAAAAAGGATCCGGCGTCGACAGATCGGTGATCCAAAGCGCGAACGGTGCCTGGCGCATCTCCACGCTGCCCAAAAGCGCCCAGTACAGCGCGATGAACACGGGAATTTGCACCACGATCGGCAGGCACCCGCCCAACGGATTGATCTTCTCCGTTTTATACAGCTCCATCATCGCCTGCTGCATGCGTTGTTTGTCGTTGCCGAATTGCTCCTTCAAGCGCTGCATCTTCGGTGCAACCACCCGCATCTTGGCCATTGACCGGTAGCTGGCTTCGGACAGCGGATAAAAAATCAGTTTGATCAGTATGGTCAGTATGATGATGGCCACGCCCCAGTTACCCGTCCAGCCGTGCACCCATTGCAATACCCAAAACAGCGGTGCCGCAATCACCGTCAGCCAGCCATAATCAACCGCCAATTCCAGGCCCGGCGCCAATGCGGCCAGCTTTTCCTGTTCCTGGGGTCCGGCATACAAAGGCATGGTGATGGTCGTGCTGGCCCCGGGAGCCACGATCCCCGCCGGCACGATGACACCCGCTGCATATAAGCCCTGTTGTACCTCGCGGGTGTAAAACTCACGCGGGGCATCCTTTTTCGGCAGCCACGCTCCGAGGAAATAATGCTGCAGCATGCCTATCCAGCCGTCGTTGCCGTTTTTCGGATAGGGCGTCTTGCCCTTCCCGATATCGCTGAAATCAACTTTCTGGAATTTTTCTTTATCCGTATACACCGCCACCCCGGTGTAAGTCGGCACCATCTTAGAATCGCCCTCGGGCGCTTTGTCGTCGCGCACCAACTGAAAGTACGCGAAGGCATCCACCGGGGTGGTCCCAGTATTGTCGAATTCATGCACCACATCGATCACATAGGAATTGCGCCGAAAACGGTAAATCTTGGCCGCTTTTATTGCGCCTGATGTTTCGAGCCGGACTTCCAGTTCCGTGGCGCCGCTGGCCAGGCGGTATTCCGTTGCCTGTGAGGTGTAGGCGGTCTGATGGTTGGGCAGATTGCTGCCAATCAGTCCTGACTGAGCAATATAAACATGCTCCTTTGAGCGCGCGAACAACACGAAATTCTTTTTCGGATCCAGGGTGCTGCCATGCTTGAGCAACTGCAGGCTAACCAGATCACCGCCGCTGGTGCTGATCTCAGCACGATAGATGTCGGTTTCAACCTTGATGATCTGGCCCGCGTTCGGAACGACGGCCGCTGGTGGCGCTGTTACGTTTTGCGTAAGCGCTGCGCTCGGGGCGGGCGGGGCGTCCGCGCCGGCCTTAACCGGGGCTGTATTGGGTATGCTCACCGCCGGCAATGTCGCAGTTGCGACTGCAGTTACCGCCGGCTGCTGATCACGTTGCCAGGCCTCGAACAGCAGGAATACCGACATCGTAAAAACGAAAAAAAGTATCAGCCGTTGAGAATCCATAAGCTTGTATGCCTAGCGTTGCATTTTATTTGCTGCCCGGAACGAGCAGACCACGCAACAACTCCTGCAACTCCTTGAACAATGCTGCGTTATCTCGACTGCGGGGACTTTCTCTGAGTTGCACGACCACATCCAGCGCCTCAAGCTCTGCCGCGAGTTGGCGGTGCACTATTCTGACCAGGCGCTTCACACGATTGCGGTCTACGGACCGGGGGGCGGCTTTCTTGCCCACTATCAATCCCAGGCGCGGTCCCTTTCCGGCGTTGGGCATTGCCCGAACCAGGAAACACCGGCTTCCAACTCTACGACCACCTGCAAGTAGTGCCTCAAATTGCTCCGGCTTGGTCAGGCGACCCGGCCGTTTGCCGGCGGTTTGCTGCGCACCGGCGGTTTTGCTACATACCCCGGTTTTCGTCAAACGCTGAGGCGGGCCCGCCCTTTTGCGCGGCGCGCACGAATAATGGCGCGTCCGCCGCGCGTTTTCATACGTACGCGGAATCCATGGGTACGTGAGCGCCGTGTTTTCGATGGTTGGTAGGTGCGCTTCATGATAAATCCTGATTTGGTCTTCGGAGAAACCCATAATTAGACATCGATAGCACTCCGTATGTCAATCTTTGACTATCTTCCCCAGCCACGACCTGCCGTTGATACTTTGCCCCGCCATCTTTGTTGCAGGCATCAATAAAGGGTAAAATCGGGAGTCAAATTTCTGCTTTATCCACACCAACCACGCCCGCTGACCCACCCGATAGGGACGAATGAACGATTTCTGGCAACATTGTCTCGTATTCTTTGCCAAAGAGCTCGGGCAACAACAATTCCTCACCTGGATTCAACCGCTCCAATGCTCAATCGCGGGATCCATGGTCACAGTAACCGCGCCCAATCGTTTTGTGCAGCGCTGGGTAAGGGACCGCTTCCAGGCAAGGATTCTCGATCTTGCGCGCGAGCACCTTGGTGAAAGTGCTGCCGTCGAACTAGTGCTGGCCGAGCGCTCTACAGCGCCCGTCGCCACCCCGGCGTCACCTGCGCCGACCACAACACGGCCCGCGCCGCCTGTGCGTGACATTTCCAGGCTCAACCCTGCCTTCACCTTCGACACCTTCGTCACCGGCAAGGCCAATGATCTTGCCCGTGCCGCCGCCCGGCAGGTCGCTGAAAAGCCGGGTGCGGCCTATAACCCGCTTTTTATATATGGCGGTGTCGGGCTCGGCAAAACGCACATGATTCATGCCATTGGCAACCATCTGCGCGCCCATGCACCCGAAAGCAAGATCCGCTATATCCATGCCGAGCAGTACGTCTCCGACGTGGTTCGAGCCTATCAACACAAGGCTTTTGACGATTTCAAGCGTTACTACCACTCTCTGGATCTGCTGTTAATCGACGACATCCAGTTTTTCAGCGGCAAGAACCGCACCCAGGAAGAATTCTTCTACGCCTTCAACGCTCTGATTGAATCCCACAAACAGGTCATCATTACCTGCGACACCTTTCCCAGAGAAATCTCAGGTATGGAAAGTCGCTTGATTTCCCGCTTCGGTTGGGGGCTCACTGTGGCCGTTGAGCCTCCCGAACTGGAAATGCGCGTCGCCATCTTGCTAAAAAAAGCCGCGGCCGACGGGCTGACGCTGGATGAAAACGTGGCCTTTTTCATAGCCAAGCACATCCAATCCAACATTCGTGAGCTGGAGGGCGCCCTCAAACGCGTGCTCGCCTATTCCCGATTCACCGCGCAGCCGATTACCGTCGACCTCGCGCGCGAGGCGTTGCGGGATGTGCTGGCATCGCAAAGTCGCCAGGTCAGCATTGAAAACATACAGCGCACCGTTGCCGACTATTACAAAATCAAAGTTTCTGAAATGTATTCAAAAAAACGCACGCGCAACGTCGCCCGCCCCAGGCAGGTCGCAATGGCGCTGGCAAAGGAATTGACACAACTGAGTCTGCCGGATATCGGAGAGGCGTTTGGCGGAAGGGATCACACCACCGTGCTCCATGCCTGCAGGAAAATAGCTCAATTAAAAAGTTCGAGCAATGAAATGACCGCCGATATTTCATCATTACTCAAAGTACTACGCAGTTGATAACCGGTGCATACTTTGTGGGTATCCTCAGGCGCAGCGACAAAGTTCCAATTTCATCCATTTCTATCAACAGCTCATCCCCGTGCATTACAGATTTTCAAACAAGCAAAGATACTTTTCCAATCAAGCGACAAACGTAGATATCAACAGAAACCACCTTCCCTTATTAGTTACTACTATTCTTTTAAGAAATAATTAAACCTATGAAACTCGTGCAATTGTCGCGTGATGCCCTTTTAAAACCGTTGCAGGCGGTGACCGGTATCGTTGAGCGGCGCCATACGTTGCCGATACTTTCCAATGTATTAATCGAACGCACCGCTGATAGTCTGCGCTTTGTCGCAACAGATCTCGAGTTGCAGATTGCAACTTCGTGTCCCCTGGAAAAGAAAAACGGTGAGCCGCTGGCGGTAACGGTTTCAGCCCGCAAGCTGGTGGATATTCTGCGTGCATTGCCCGATGGTAGTGACGTCGCCCTGGAGGTCGTCAACAACCGTCTTCAGGTCAAGGCGGGTAAGAGCCGTTTTAATTTGCAGACGCTGCCTGCAGCGGATTTTCCCACGCTGGCAGACCCCGGGACCCCGCAAAGCAGCTTTCAAATTTCCCAGGGTGCCGCAAGGAATCTTCTTGCGCTGGTCCAGTTTGCGATGGCCCAGCAGGACATTCGCTACTACCTCAACGGTCTTTTGCTGGTCACCGAGGGTAAAGAAATACGTGTGGTAGCTACGGATGGACACCGTTTGAGCTATGCCGTGACCGAGCTTGCCGGTAAACAGGAGAAAACCGAAGTCATACTGCCGCGCAAAGCGATCTTGGAGTTGGCGCGCCAGCTGGTTGATGGTGACCAACCGCTCGATGTTGCCATTTATGCAAATCAGGTTCGTTTTCGCTTCGGCGACGTCGATCTGACCACCAAGGTGATCGATGGTAAATTCCCTGACTATCAGCGGGTCATTCCGACCAACTATGAAAAAAGCATAGCCCTCGATCGCGAGGAATTGCTGCGCGCCCTGCAGCGGGCGGCAATACTTTCCAATGAAAAATTCCGCGGCGTACGCTGGATGCTGACCAAAGACAGCCTGCGGATTTCATGCAGCAACAACGAGCAGGAAGAGGCCCAGGAAGAACTCGAGGTCGACTTCGGCGGGGACCCTTTGGATGTGGGATTCAATGTAACTTACCTGCTCGATGTGCTCAACAACGTGACGACGGGCAAGGTCATTTGCTCTTTCGGTGACGCTAACAGCAGCATGCTGATTACCCTGCCCGGACGCGACGACTTCCGTTACGTCGTGATGCCGATGCGGATATAAGAATAGGATTAAACGAAACAAGATGAGCGAAAAAGAACAGCGCACAGGCAACGAATACGATGCAAATAGCATCAAGGTCCTGAAAGGCCTTGAAGCGGTGCGCAAACGTCCGGGGATGTACATCGGGGACACCAGCGACGGCACCGGACTCCACCACATGGTTTTTGAGGTGGTGGATAACGCTGTCGACGAAGCTCTCGCCGGGCATTGTGATGAAATAACCATCATCATTCATCCGGACAATTCCATCAGTGTGGCCGACAATGGCCGCGGCATCCCGACGGAAATCCATCCGGATGATGAAGAAAAACGGTCGACCGCTGAGGTGGTGATGACCGAGCTGCACGCGGGAGGAAAGTTCGACAGCAATTCCTACAAGATTTCAGGCGGTCTGCATGGCGTCGGGGTGTCGGTTGTAAACGCGCTGTCAGAGTGGCTGCGACTTTCGATCCGACGCGATGGCAAGGCGCACAGCATGGAGTTTCGCATGGGAGAGGCCGTTGCTCCGCTGAAACCCGTGGGTAAAACCGAGCGCCGCGGAACGGAAGTTCATTTTCTGGCCAGCAGCGAGATCTTCGGCAACGTCGATTTTCACTTTGAGATTCTTGCCAAGCGTTTACGCGAACTTTCGTTTCTGAATCATGGCGTAAAAATAACGCTCACGGACCAGCGCAGCGGCAAGGAAGAGAGGTTTGCATTCAGCGGTGGCATCAAGGGTTTTGTTGAATATATGAACCGGGCGAAGACCGTGCTGCACCCGAATGTGCTCCATATTGAAGGCAGCAAAGACGGCATCACAGTTGAACTCGCGATGCAGTGGAATGATTCTTACCAGGAATCCATGCAGTGTTTCACCAACAACATCCCGCAGCGGGACGGTGGCACCCACCTGACGGGTCTGCGTGCGGCGATGACGCGCACGCTGAACAATTACATCGAATCCAACGAACTGGCCAAGAAAGCCAAGGTTGATACCAGCGGCGACGACATGAAGGAGGGGCTGACCGCTGTGCTGTCAGTGAAAGTGCCGGAACCAAAATTTTCGTCCCAAACCAAGGACAAGCTGGTCTCCTCCGAGGTGCGCCCCGTCGTCGAAGAAATTGTTGCCCAGAAGCTGATGGAATTTTTGCTGGAAAAACCCGGCGACGCCAAGATCATCTGCAGCAAGATCGTCGACGCCGCGCGCGCGCGCGAGGCGGCACGCAAGGCCCGGGAATTGACCCGACGCAAAGGCGTGCTCGATTCGTTCGGGCTCTCAGGCAAGCTTGCTGACTGTCAGGAACGCGATCCGGCGCTGTGTGAGCTGTATTTGGTGGAGGGTGACTCGGCGGGTGGTTCCGCGAAACAGGGGCGGGATCGCAAGAACCAGGCGATACTGCCGTTGCGCGGAAAAATTCTGAACGTGGAGAAGGCGCGCTTCGACAAACTCATTTCATCTACGGAGATTGCAACATTGATCAGTGTGCTTGGCACGGGCATCGGCAAGGATGAGTACAACCCGGACAAGCTGCGTTATCACCGCATCATCATCATGACCGACGCGGATGTTGACGGTTCACACATACGCACATTGTTGCTGACTTTTTTCTTCCGCCAGATGCCGGAACTGGTCGAGCGCGGTCATATATACATCGCTCAACCGCCTTTGTACAAGGTCAAACACGGCAAGCAGGAGCGCTATCTGAAGGACGAGCATGAGCTCAAGCAATATCTGCTTAAGCAGGCGCTGGCCGAAGCCGAACTGTACACGGCGGCCGATGCGCAACCATTGTCAAAAGAAGCGTTGGAAGATATTGCCAAGCACTATCTGTTGTCGGAAGCGGTGATCGAGCGCGAAAGCCGCTTGATTGACAGCGAGGTATTGCATGCGCTGCTTAACAATGCGGTTACGCTGGAACTCAGCGATGAGCCGGCTGCGCAGAAAAGTGCAAAAGCACTGAGCGCGCTGTTTGGCGACAGCAAGAACATGAAGTTCGAGTCGGTGTTTGATGAAAAGAAAGAATGTCACACCCTGCGTATTTCACGCATCCAGCATGGCGTGGTACGCCACACCATGATCACCCCGGATTTTCTGCACAGCGGCGACTATGCCCAGATCAAGCGCACGGCACTGTTGCTGCACGGCTTGCTGGGTGAGGGCGCTTATATCAAGCGCGGCGAACAAATGCGCCCAGTCCGTGAATTTCGTGAAGCAATCGACTGGGTGCTGGCCGAAGTACAGCGCGGTGTCGGCATACAGCGCTACAAAGGGCTGGGCGAGATGAATCCAGAACAGCTTTGGGACACCACGATGAATCCGAAAACACGTCGCTTACTGCGCACCCAGATTGAAGACGCGATTGGCGCCGACGAAATCTTCATTACGCTGATGGGAGATGCGGTTGAACCACGTCGCAACTTCATTGAAGCCAATGCGCTGGGCGCGCGCAACCTCGACATATGACTCAGGGGTGGCGGCAGTCGCCACCGCAGAAAACAAATAAACCTATTGTTTAAATAGGTTTATTTTTTGCGGCGTGGCGCGCGTGCTTTCTTGGTCTTGGTTGCTTCGGGTTTTACGGTGTCTTCTTTGGCTGCCTCTTTGACCGCCCGCGGCGCGAATTCGAATCCGACTTTGCCGTCCGGTTTTTTGACCAGAAAGGCCTTGAAGCGCCGCCCATTGCGATTCGAGAAGAAGGCGTCGAGCAGGTCTGTGCGCCCCGTCGAAAGTAGTTTTTCCATCTGATCGCGGTGGATTTCCTGGCGCAGGATGATTTTTCCGGATCGAAAATCACATTTCTTGGTCGGGGTGTTCTCGCACAGATAGTTCATGCCGTGCTCGTAGACGCTGCCTTTGCATTTCGGGCAAGGCCCCAGGGCCTGTTGACCGCTGAAATCGATTTCCTCACCCTCTTCGTCGGCATTGCCCTGGCCGAAATCGAATTCGAGTTTAAGGTTATTGTTTTCCTTGTCAGGTACGATGCGCAGAATAGCGGCGAAGGGGCGCCCCATTTTCGAACGGAAACCCTGCAGCGGACCAATGGTGCGCTCACGCAACAGTGTTTCCACTTCATCGATCTCGAATTGCCGCCCGCCGGGTATCTTGGTGATCGAAAACTCGCAGGAATCGCAGGCAAACCGCCGGTAATTTTCCTTGATGATCTTGCCGCAATGCGGGCAGGGTGTTTTCAGCGTTGCATAATCGCCGGGTATGGTTTCGTTATCGTATTCCTTGGCGCGCTTCACTATGCGCTGGGTGATAACGGCGATTTCTTTCATGAAGGATGCGCGCTTGAGCTTGCCGCGCTCCATCTGTAACAGCTTGTATTCCCATTCGCCGGTCAATTCGGGCTGTCTCAATTCGTTGATGCCCAGCCCGTTCAACAGCGTCATCAGCTGGAAGGCCTTGGCAGTAGGAATCAACTCCCTGCCCTCGCGCACCAGATACTTCTCGGCGATCAGCCGTTCAATGATTGCGGCGCGGGTTGCCGGTGTACCCAGCCCTTTTTGGGCCATGGCCTCGCGCAGCTCATCATCTTCGATCAGCTTGCCGGCGCCTTCCATCGCGCTGAGCAGCGTGGCTTCCGAATAACGCGCTGGCGGTCGTGTTGCAAGATCGATCGGATTAACCGTGTTTACGGGCGGGAGTTCACCTTTGGCCACCGCCGGCAGATTGGCGCTTTCCTGCTGCTCGTCTTTGCCGTAAATCGCCAGCCAGCCCGGTTTTACCAGGATCTTGCCCTCGGTTTTAAACTTGTGCGAGGCGATCTCCGTGATGCGGGTGGTTACCAGGTATTCCGCCGGCGGGTAAAACACCGCCATGAACCGGCGCACCACCAGATCGTAGATTTTTTGCTGAACCTCGTTCAGGTTCTTCGGTGGCTGCGGCGTCGGAATGATCGCGAAGTGGTCAGATACCTTGGCATTGTCGAATATGCGCTTGTTCGGTTTGACCCACTTGCTTTTGATAATTTCCTTCGCGAACGGAGCCAGTTCCGATTCGTCGGCAAGTGCTTTCAGCGTTGTTTTGACGGTATCTGCGTAGTCCTCGGGCAAATGGCGGGAATCGGTACGCGGATAGGTCAGTGCTTTGTGTCTTTCGTACAGCTCCTGGGCAATCGATAGCGTGGCTTTTGCCGAGAATCCGAAGCGGCCATTGGCTTCACGCTGCAGGGAAGTCAGGTCGAACAGCATCGCCGACATCTGTGACGAGGGTTTGGAATCCTCGGTGACTATGCCAGTTTTGCCGCGACAAGCCGCGGCAATTTTTTCCGCATCCGCCTTATTCCACAGCCGGTTTTCACGTTTCTCCGCATCGTTTTCATCGCGCTTGAATGCGGGGTCGAACCAGCGGCCCTCATAATCGCCCGCCTTGGCGCCAAGAGTCGCGCGCACTTCCCAGTAATCACGCGGCACAAACTTGCGAATTTTCAGTTCCCGGTCGGCGACGATCATCAGCGTCGGTGTTTGCACACGCCCGACCGTGGTCAGGTAAAAGCCGCCGCCTTTGCTATTGAAAGCAGTCATTGCGCGGGTGCCGTTGATCCCGATCAACCAGTCTGCTTCACTGCGGCTGCGCGCGGCATCCGCCAGCGGCTGCATTTCATCGTCTGAACGCAAGTGCGTAAAACTTTCGCGAATAGCCGCCGGCGTCATCGACTGCAGCCACAACCTGGACATGGGTTTGGTGGCCTTGGTTGCCTGCGCAATGTAGCGGAAGATCAACTCACCTTCGCGCCCGGCATCGCAGGCGTTGATTAATTTGGTGACATCCTTGCGCTTCAGCAGTTTCGCGAGCACCTTCAATCGCGCTTCACTTCTGGCGATTGGATTCAGGTCGAAATGCGGGGGGATAACCGGCAGATTGGCAAATGACCACTTGCCGCGTTTGACTTCAAACTCTTCTGGCGCCGCTATTTCGAGCAAATGGCCGACAGCAGACGACAACACGTAATCGTCACTCTCAAAATAATCGCCGTGCCGGGTGAAGCCACCCAGGGCACGTGCAATATCGCTGGCAACTGAAGGTTTTTCCGCGATGATTAGCGTTTTTGACATACTAAGTCGTTGAATTCGCGGCTCTAACGCCGCCAGAATGGAAGCGCGAACCCGCTGCGCCATGGAAAAGAGCGCCCGATGATAAGAACAATCCCCCGTCAGCGCAAGCCGGGTTCAGCGCAAGCGTTGCCAGCGCCCCCCGGGTAAGCCCTCGATCTGACCAGCCAGTTCCAGGTTAGTCAGCTCGCTGTTAAGGGTCGGGGTGTCGAGTCCGCAGCGCTGCTGCAGCGTGTCGACATTCACCGGATCGAAGCCTATGTGTACAAGCAGCGGGTGTTCCGTTGTCAATGAATGTACTCCTGCGGGGGGCACTGGAGGCGCGGCAAATCCCAATTCTTCCAGTACATCCTGTGCCGACTCGACCAGTTTGGCGCCCTGCTTGATCAACGCGTGACAGCCTTTGGCCAGCGGTGAATGGATGGAACCGGGAATTGCGAATACCTCCCGGCCCTGGTCCGTGGCGAGCCTTGCCGTGATCAATGAGCCGCTGGAAACGGCCGCCTCGACCACCAGACAGCCTTTGGCCAAACCACAGATCAGCCGGTTGCGTCGCGGAAAGTTGGCAGCAAGGGCCGGTGTAGCCAATGCAAATTCGGAAATCAACGTGCCGTGCTCGGCAATGCGATGCGCCAGAGCCCGGTTGCGTGCCGGGTAAACAATATCAAGTCCGGTGCCGACCACGGCAATGGTGGAACTCGCGCCAGTGAGCCCACCGCGATGTGCGGCGGCATCCACGCCCAGTGCCAGACCACTGACGATGGTCAGTCCGGCGTCACTGAGCGTGGCAGCGAACGCCTCAGCATTAGCCAGTCCCTGCGCAGTGGCATTGCGACTGCCGACAATGGCGAATCCCGGTCTGTTGAGCAGATCAAGCCGTCCTTTGACATAAATCAGCGGCGGCGGATCCGGAGTCTCGAGCAATGCCTGGGGATAATCGCGATCCGCCAGCGTGATGACATGGTTCGTGGGGTCAGCCAGCCACTGTTCGACACCGGCAAGGGAGGAGGCCTCTGCACCGCCATTGCGTATGGCAAGGGCGATTTTCTCCGGCACGACAGCGCAAAGCTCGCGGTGGGCAGCAGCAAGAATGCCGGCTGGAGTACCCAACACAACCAACAGCTTACGCAGTGATTGATTACCCAGTCCCTGCAGTAGGCTCAGCCGAAGCCAAGCCTCCAGATCTGCTTCCAGTGCCATCGGAATTAATGGGTCAGGCGGGGGCGTTGCCCCGCACCGACATCAAGGATTGGTGACGAAGTCGGAAACCGCGACGGGACGACTGGCTTCCATGATCAGTGCGAAGGATGCGCGCTCAAAGGTGCGGAACACCATCAGCAGGCCAAATCGTTCATCAGGAAGTTGCGCAATACTGTCACGGGTGATGGCCTCACCGCGCGCGAAAATCGTTTCGCGAGGCGGCAGGGGTTCGGTGTAATAAACCCGCGGCGTATCGCTGCCCGTAATGCCCGAGCGGCCGAACAGCGGCGCGGTACGCTGTTTGTAGCGGGCGTCAGTCTGGCTGCGCACGATGGCGAGCACGTTGCCGACCTGCAGCCCATCCCTGCTGCCCTTGGACAAGGCCACTATCGACAGAGGACCGGTTTCTTCCAGGCTGCCGTAAGCAGTAATGATGCGGCCTTTGATCGGCACCAGTGGCGCATGTGGCACATAGGCAAAGACTGGAACTTGTTTACCCAATGGCACCAAGCGATCATCCTGATAAATTTCCTGCACAGACTGGATGATGTCTATGGTCGCGATTTCGCCATGCTGACGCACCCGCGCCTCGCCCAGATAGGTCGCCTCGTAACCCAGGAGCTCGTTATTTTCGGGATCAATTAGCGCGGCCCCGCGACGAAAAATCTGCCACTGGTCGCCTTTATCCTTGGTTATACCGCGTACATAGGCGCGGTCACCTGCGCCCAGGGTCACGCGGCTCTCAGCGGTAGCCACAATGCGCGGGGCGTTGTCGAGCTCATCAGCACCGACTACCAGCGGCTTGGACAGGAACGGCCCGATCACTGTCGGTGAGATGCTGGGTATGGCGCTGCGAGGGCTGGGCTCCGAACGGATTTTTGGCCCCAGCTTGGTGGTGTCGAGTTTGTTGACCAGGCTGAGGCGGGCTATACCGCCGCTCCGATCAAGCACAATCACATCGCCTGGATAAATCAGGTGTGGATTCCTAATCTGCTCCTGGTTCATTTTCCACAGTTCAGGCCAGCGCCACGGCTGCTTAAGGTAGTTGCCGGAGATGCTCCACAGGGTGTCCCCTTTTTGCACCACGTAGCGGTCCGGGGCCGCATCCTTCATCGCCGCGGGCTCGGCTGCGACCGCGGCCCACACCGGAGTTATCAACAAAATCAGGGATATAATTGCTTTTCGCATGTGCAGCCCTACCTTTTCTGTAAGCGCCGCCAGCGTACTGTGCAGAAACGCCGGCGGACATAAGACTTTAGTTTAAATTCTGCATCTAGCTGATTAAATTGGCAAGTTTTTCATGGCTTTACTTCCCATATTGCACTACCCAGATTCGCGACTGCACAAGGTAGCGCTCCCAGTGCGCCGAGTCGATGACAAAATACACAGATTAATCAAAGACATGGCAGAAACCATGTACGCTGCGCCAGGCATTGGTTTAGCTGCAACACAAGTGGACGTAAACCAGCGGGTGCTGGTCATCGACATTTCCGAAACCCAGAGTCAGTTGCAGGTTTTCATCAATCCAGAAATTATCAGCGCCGAAGGTGAAGCCGAATGTGAAGAAGGCTGCCTGTCGGTGCCAGGCATATTCGAAAAGGTGACGCGCGCAGCTAAAGTCGAGGTTTCTGCGCTGGACGAACACGGGCAAAAACGTACGGTGGCAGCGGACGGACTGCTCGCGGTATGCATACAGCATGAGATGGACCACCTGATAGGCCGGGTTTTCGTCGAGAAGCTGTCGCGCCTGAAGCAAAAACGCATACTCGCCAAGCTGACCAAGCAGCAGCGTCAGGCGATGTAGGTCAGTGGCGCGGCTCCCGGCAATTTCGCATTGAAACTCATATACGCAGGTACACCGGCATTTGCCGCGGTGACGCTCGACGCGTTACTGGACGCAGGACATGAAGTGGTGCATGTGCTGACGCAGCCGGACCGGCCGGCAGGCCGTGGTCTGAAATTGCAGGCTTCGGCAGTTAAACAACGGGCGCTGGTGCGCCAGCTCCCGTTGTCACAGCCGGCCACACTCAAAGATACCGCCATCGTCACGCAACTTGCGGCACTTGACGCCGAGGCCATGATCGTTGCGGCGTATGGTTTGATGATCCCCGAGGCACTGCTGCGGCTGCCGCCCCGCGGCTGCCTCAATATTCATGCGTCACTGCTGCCGCGCTGGCGTGGTGCGGCACCCATCCAGCGCGCGCTGCTGGCCGGAGACAGCGAAACCGGTGTGACCATTATGCAGATGGACGCCGGGCTGGATACCGGGGCGATAGTGCTCGCCGAGTCCGTGCCGATAGCAGCAAACGATACCGCACTGACACTGCACGACAAGCTTGCTGCAATTGGCTCACAACTTATACTCCGCGCCCTGAGCGGCAAACTTCAATCCGTGGCACAGGACAATTCGCGAGCAACTTACGCGGCAAAAGTAAGCAAGGCAGAGGCCGCCATTGACTGGAGGCGTTCGGCAATGGACATAGACCGCATGATCCGCGCATTTAATCCGGTGCCGGGTGCACATACGTCATGGCATGGACAGACACTGAAAATCTGGCGTGCAGAACCGGTTGAAGCAGCGCCCGCCGCTCCCGGCACAGTGCTGCAGTCGAATAATGACGGTGTTGTTGTTGCGACGGGCGGCGGGGCCATGCGCTTGCTGGAGTTACAGCGCGCAGGCGGCAAACGTCTCGCGCCGCCCCAGTTCCTTGCGGGAACCCCCATTGATGCAGGCACGCGCTTTGACAGTTGACCGGTGGCGGGCGAGTTGAGCATGGAACACGTGCAATGCCTGGCGACAGGTATCGTATCCCGGGTTCTGTCGGGACGCAGTCTTGATGCCGAGCTTGCTGCGACGTGGCGCGACGAAAGCGCCCTCAGCGCCCAGCAGCGCGGCGCCGTTCAGGATCTGGCCTACGGCGTGCTGCGCCATCTCGGATATCTCGATGGCGTCCTTGGCCAGCTATTACAGCAACCCCTGACCGATGCGCCGGTGCGACATCTGCTGCTGGTGGCGCTTTATCAGCTGAGCCACACCAAAGCGCGTCCATACACCATAGTCGATCACGCTGTGCCAGCGTGCGCCAAACTGGGATTTCCGCGGGCACAGGGTCTGGTCAATGCGGTATTGCGCAATTTCCTGCGTCGTCGTACCGCATTGGATGCTGCAGCTCTGGCTACGGACGAAGGGCGATATTCCTATCCGCGGTGGTGGATTACCAAACTGGCCGCCCGTTTTCCCGACCAATATCGGCAGGTGCTGGAGGCGGGCAATGCCAGACCACCGCTGACGCTGCGCGTCAATCAGCGGCGCATGCTGCGCGATGATTACCTCGCCTTGCTGGCGCAGGAAGCCGTCGCCGCGCATCCCGTGGGCCGTTTTGGCGTGATGCTCGACAAACCCCGCCCAGTGGCGCAGATCCCCGGATTTTCCGCAGGGGTGGTGTCGGTGCAAGATGCCGGCGCACAACTGGCGGCTGAACTGCTGGATGTGCACGACGGCATGCGCGTGCTTGATGCCTGCGCGGCTCCCGGCGGCAAGACGGCCCATTTGCTGGAACTAGCCGACCTTGATCTCACCGCAGTCGACATTGATGCGGAGCGACTGCGGCGCGTTACGGACAACCTGTCGCGACTTTCACTGAAAGCCCGATTGCTGCAGGCCGATGCGGAACGACCGGAGCAATGGCAAGACTCCGGCATGTTCGACCGCATACTGGCCGATGTGCCGTGCACCGCATCCGGAGTGGTCCGCCGGCACCCGGATATCAAATGGCTGCGCCAGCCGCGCGACATCCCCGCGCTGGTGATCAGGCAGGCGCGCATACTCGACACGCTTTGGCAGTTGCTGGGAAGTGGTGGTAAATTGCTGTACGCGACGTGCTCTGTTTTCACCGAAGAGAACAACGGGCAGGTCGAACAATTCATAGCCCGTCATGCGGATGCGCGGCAACAGACGCTCCCGCTGCTCGCTGACGGCATAAAACAAATCGACGGCCAACTTCTTCCTGACGTCGCTCATGATGGATTTTTTTACGCCCTTCTGGAAAAAATTTAACCTGGCGGCACTGCTGCTGGCGTCCGTGCTGGCGGCGTCATCGGCTTTTGCGGCCCAGTTGCACGGCATTGAGGTGCGCCGCGCGGTCTTTATTGCCGAAGACGACCATTTCGTACTCGATGCCGACATCGACACCATACTCTCGGCCCCGCTGGAGGATGCACTCAACAAAGGCATTCCGCTTTATTTCCTCCTTGAGTTCGAACTCGTCCGTTCGCGCTGGTATTGGTTTAATGACAGAGCCATATTCAAACAACAGCAATACCGAGTGTCGTTTAACGCGTTGACACGCCAGTACCGTATCGGGATCGGCGCGTTCTACCAGAACTTTCCGACGCTGGCCGAAGCGCTGCAGGTGATGAGCAAGGTGCGGCGGCGGGAAGACATAGAGCCCGGGGTGCTCAGCAAAGGCACGGCGTACACCGCCGGACTGCGCCTGCGGCTGGACACATCGCAACTACCCAGGCCGTTCAATCTCAACGCACTGGGCTCCCGGGAATGGAGCCTGGGTTCGGAATGGTATCGCTGGACGGTAACGCCATGATGACTGCTCCTGCCCGCAGTCTGCCCCGTGCCGGCGCCGTAATGCGCTATCTGCTGCTGTCGTGCGTCGGCCTCGGCGTCGCAGCGGTATTCCTGCTGGCTTCGGTAAGCACGAATACTGCGCTGTTCTCCGAATACTACCCGGTGCTGCTGGGGGTCAATCTGCTGATCGTGCTGCTGCTCGCCGGCATGATCGTGTACCAGCTGGTCAATTTGCGCGGACGCCTCAAGGCGGGGGTGTTTGGCGCCAAGCTTACGCTGCGTCTGGTCACCCTGTTTGCACTGATGGCGGTGCTGCCCGGCGCGCTGATTTACGGCGTGTCTGTGCAATTTGTTTCTCAAAGCATCGAGTCGTGGTTTGAGGTGCGGCTGGACAGCGCGCTGGAGAGCGGCCTCAATCTCGGCCGCGGCACTCTCGACGGTCGCCTCAAAGAACTGGCAGCGAAAGCCGACAATATGGCACTGGCGTTATCAACAAAGCCGGAAGCCGAACATATCTCGACGCTGCACGGGCTGCGCGAACAGGCTGGCGTTGAAGAAGCCACGTTGTTCACCGCGCGCGGCAAGGTGCTGGTGTTTTCCGGCAATGAGCGCAGCGGTATCGTGCCCGAACCCCCCAGCTCTGCGGCGATGCGGCAGATCCGCCTGCAGAAGACGTACAGCGTCATCGAGGCGATACCGGAGAGGGGTCTGTACCTGCGGGTGCTGGCGCCGGTCAATGTGATCTCGTTGGCCGAAGAAACCCGCGTGCTGCAACTGCTGCAGGCGGTGCCCAGGCAGCTTGCGCAGGATGCCGAGATTGTGCAGACCGGCTATCGCGAGTATCAGGAGCTGCAATTGTCGCGGCGCGGGTTGAAGCGCCTGTACGCGATTACCCTGACGCTGACGCTGTTGCTGTCGCTGCTGTCTGCGCTGGGACTTGCGTTCGTGCTGTCCAACCGGCTGTCAGCGCCGCTAAGCGCTCTGGTTGAAGGAACCCGCGCCGTGGCGCAGGGCGATTTCAGCCGACGCGCTGCGGTTGCCAGCCGTGACGAGCTGGGCCAGTTGACCCAGTCTTTCAACAGTATGACGCTGCAGCTTGCCGAGGCCCAGGCACGCGTAGAGCGCAACCAGGCGCAGGTTGCCCACGCCAAGGCCTACCTCGAAAGCGTGCTGGCCCATCTTTCCGCCGGAGTGCTGACTTTCGACGGCAGCTTGAGCCTGCGTTCGGCAAATCCCAGTGCGGCCCAGATCCTCGGCCTGGAATTTGCACCGCTGCTCGGCACCAGCGTAAAAGACTGGGCGCAGACCGAGGCCACACTGGCGGCACTGGCGCAGGCCATTGCCAATTCCGTGAACGACACCGATAGCGGGGAATGGCAGCGCCAGATTGAACGGGAAATGAAGGACGGCACCCAGGTGCTGTTGCTGCGCGGAACACGGTTTGGTGAAACCGGGGAGACGGGATTGATCGTCGTGTTTGATGATGTGACCCAGTTGCTTCAGGCGCAACGCGCCGCAGCGTGGTCGGAAGTGGCGCGTCGCCTGGCGCACGAGATCAAAAATCCGCTGACCCCGATCCAGTTGTCGGCAGAGCGCATTCAGTTCAAGCTGGCGCCCAAGCTGTCGACAGCCGACGCTGAAATCCTCGTTCGTTCCACGCAAACCATAGTCAGCCAGGTTGCCGCCTTGAAGCGCATGGTGGATGAATTCAGTCAGTATGCCAGGACGCCGGAGCCGGCATTGCACGCGCTGGACCTGAACGCACTGATACGTGAAGTGCTGACACTGTATGAGTCCCTCGGTTCGAGCATGAAATTGAACCTTGCGTCCGAGCTGCCGCCCGTGCATGGCGATGCATCGCAGATCAGGCAGGTCATTCACAATCTGTTGCAGAACGCACAGGACGCGCTGGCCGGCACTGAAGCACCTTCTATTGAAATTGCAACCACGATTCGCGACGGGCGCGCCGAATTTTCCGTGACTGACAACGGCACCGGGTTTCCGGAGCATTTGATGAAACGCGCGTTTGAGCCTTATGTAACAACCAAGCCGCGCGGTACCGGCCTGGGCTTGTCGATCGTGCGAAAAATCATCGATGAACACCAGGGTGAGGTGACGATCTCCAACATTGCACCACATGGCGCACGCGTTGCCATCGTACTGCCCGCGACACGCGCGGCCGGTACCGGCGAACGCACGGCGGCGTAAAAATACAGGCCAGACACTCATGCGACAAATTCTTGTAGTAGACGACGAAATAGGCATCCGCGAGCTGCTCTCGGAAATACTTTCCGACGAAGGTTACGATGTGCAGCTGGCGGAAAACGCCGGCGCAGCACGCGCTTTCCGCAGTCAGGCCCGGCCGGATCTGGTGCTGCTCGACATCTGGATGCCGGATACGGATGGCATAACGCTGCTCAAGGAATGGGCGAGCAGCGGACAGCTGACGATGCCGGTGGTGATGATGTCAGGCCACGGCACCATAGACACGGCGGTTGAGGCAACCCGCATTGGCGCCTACGATTTTCTCGAAAAGCCGATCGCCTTGCAGAAACTGCTGGCCACCGTCGGCCGTGCCATTACCCGCGGTGAGCAGCGGCCCCATGCCGCGGCGGCGCTGGGTGCACTCGGCCGCGCACCGGTCATGCAGGAAATCAAGCAGCGCCTCGGGCGAATCACGGCAAGTCGGGCGCCGGTGCTGATCCAGGGCGCGCCCGGCTGCGCGTTCGAGGCCTGTGCCCGCGCCCTTCATATGCCCAGTAACACGTGGCATGTCGTTGATCACGGCGCACAGACCGTCGAAACCCCGCTCGACCTGCTGCAAGCCGCGCGGGGTGGGACGCTATTCGTGCGCGATGTGGCCGAGTTCAGCAAACTGGAACAGCGTGGGCTGATGGTGCTGCTGTCACAAGCGGAACGTTACAACGTGCGGGTCATCTGCGGCGCGTCGCGCCCGCTGACCGAACTGGTGGCGTCGGGAAACTTCGATGACCGTGTTTACCAGATGCTCGGTACGGCGACGATACAACTGCCTCCACTGCGCGAGCAACGCGACGACATCCCGGAACTCGCCGGCGTGATGCTCAACGATCTGGTCGAGCAGAAACTGGTGTCACCCCGCCATTTCAGCACGGCGGCGCTTAATGCACTGCGTAACCATGACTGGCCGGGCAACATGTCCGAACTGCGCAGCGTGGTGCAAACCCTGGCCAACACTTCGCTGGGCGAGCAGATATCGCTGGAAGAAACCCAGCGTGTCTTGCCGCAATCCGCGACGCCCAGCGCCACGGCAGCGTTGCAGCTGGATGCGCCCCTGCGCGATGCCCGGGATGCTTTCGAGCGCGTCTATTTTGAATATCACCTGGCCAAAGAAGGCGGCAACATCAGCCGCGTGGCTGATGCGGTCGGCCTTGAGCGCACGCATTTGTATCGCAAGCTCAAGCAGTTGGGCGTCAAGGCCGCGCGCAAGAACGACGAATAGGCCTCGGTAGCCCAGTGGACACTCGCCGCGCATGGGTGCTGCCGCTATAATTACGGCTTTTCCGCTCTGCCTTTCCATCAGGATTGCACGTCATGAGTTCCCGACCCGAGTTGGCGAACGCGCTGCGCGCGTTGGCAATGGACGCTGTGCAGCAGGCCAACTCCGGCCATCCTGGCATGCCCATGGGCATGGCCGATATCGCCGAGGCACTGTGGCATCGTCACCTGCGTCACAACCCGGCCAACCCGCAGTGGGCCAACCGCGACCGCTTTGTGCTGTCCAACGGCCATGGTTCGATGCTGCTGTACGCGCTGCTGCATCTGACCGGTTATGACCTGCCGATCGATGAGCTGAAGCGCTTCCGCCAGCTGCACTCGAAAACGCCGGGACACCCGGAATACGGCATGGCACCCGGCATTGAAACCACCACCGGCCCGTTGGGCCAGGGACTGGCAAACGCTGTTGGCATGGCCCTAGCAGAACGCGTGCTGGCCGAGAGCTTCAATCGCGACGGCCACGCCATCGTCGATCACCGCACCTACGTGTTCCTCGGTGACGGCTGCCTGATGGAGGGCGTGTCGCACGAGGCGTGCTCGCTGGCCGGCACGCTGGCCCTGCACAAGCTGGTGGCGCTCTATGACGACAACGGCATTTCCATAGACTCTGAAAAAGCCAAATTAAAACAATGGTTTACAGATGACACCCCGCAGCGTTTCGCGGCCTATGGCTGGCATGTCATATACGGCGTGGATGGCCATGATGCTGATGCTGTCGATCAGGCGATCCAGGAGGCGCAGCGCGAAAACAGCCGGCCGACCTTGATCTGCTGCAAGACTGTGATCGGCAAGGGGGCTCCGAAAAAGCAGAATACCGGGGGCGCCCACGGTGCGCCGCTGGGTACCGAGGAAATTGCTGCCACACGTGCAGCCATCGGCTGGTCGCATCCGCCGTTCGAAATTCCGGAAGCCGTGCGCGCCGAGTGGAGTGCACGTGAACGTGGCGCCGCGCAGGAAACGCAATGGAACCGGCAGTTCGCCGACTACGCCACAGCGCATCCCGAGCTGGCTGCCGAATTCAAACGTCGCATGGCCGGTGACTTGCCCGCGGACTGGGTTGCACGTCGTGACGCCTATCTGGCCCAGACCGTGCAGAAAGCGGAAACCATTGCCACCCGCAAAGCGTCGCAAAACGCCATCGAAGGCTATGCGTCGGCACTGCCCGAACTGATCGGCGGCTCGGCGGACCTGGCGAGTTCCAACCTGACATTATGGTCGGGCTCAAAAGCCGTAAGCTCAACCGGCGGCGGAAATTACATTTATTTCGGTGTGCGCGAATTCGGCATGGCCGCGATTTGCAACGGCATCGCGCTGTACGGGGGGCTGATTCCGTACCACGCCACTTTCCTGGTGTTTTCCGACTATGCCCGGAATGCCTTGCGCATGGCGGCGCTGATGAAGCAGCGCGTGGTCTGCGTATTCACCCACGACTCGATCGGCCTTGGTCAGGACGGACCCACTCACCAGCCGGTGGAACATGCGGCAACTTTGCGGCTGATGCCCAACATGAACGTGTGGCGACCCTGTGACACCGTGGAAACGGCGGTGGCATGGGCCAGCGCAATCGAGCGCCGTGACGGCCCGACCAGCCTGCTGCTGTCGCGTGACCCCCTGCCGTTTCAGCAACGCAGCGATGATCAACTCGCAGCAGTTGCGCGCGGCGGCTATATGCTGTCGGAGGCAACTGGTGGTACGGCCCGCGCAGTCATTATTGCCACCGGCTCGGAAGTCGCGGTGGCGCTGGCAGCGCAGCAGACGCTGGCGGCGGAAGGCATTGCCGTGCGCGTAGTGTCCATGCCCTGTACTGCAGTCTTCGATCGGCAGGATGCTGCGTGGCGCGACAGTGTGCTGCCGCGCGGCGTACCACGCGTTGCGGTTGAAGCCGGCGTCACCGATTACTGGCGTAAATATGTCGGACTGGAGGGCGCAGTGATCGGCATAGACCGCTACGGTGAATCGGCGCCGGCGGGTGATTTGTTCAAGTTTTTCGGCATTACCGGCGACAAGGTTGCCGCGGCGGTGCGCAGCGTACTGTAAGGCGTTTGATTAACGGATATCTCAGGGGGCGTAATGGCAATCAAGATCGGCATTAACGGATTTGGACGCATTGGTCGCATGGTGTTTCGCGCGGCGGTGCAGGATTTCCCCGACATTGAAATCGTCGGCATCAACGACCTGCTGGAGCCGGACTATCTGGCCTACATGCTGCGCCACGATTCGGTGCACGGCCGCTTCAAGGGTGACATCGCCGTATCGGGCAACACGCTGGTCGTCAACGGCAAAAAAATCCGCCTGACTGCGGTCAAGGATCCGGCTGAACTTAAATGGAATGAAGTGGGCGCGGAAATCGTCATTGAATCCACCGGCCTGTTTCTTGACAAGGCTTCCGCACAAAAGCATCTGACTGCCGGTGCTAAAAAAGTCATCCTGTCGGCGCCGTCCAAGGACGACACGCCAATGTTTGTCTTCGGCGTCAATGACAAGACTTACGCCGGGCAGGCCATCATCTCCAACGCATCCTGCACCACCAATTGCCTGGCGCCTGTGGCCAAGGTGCTGAACGACAAGTGGGGAATCAAGCGTGGGCTGATGACCACAGTACATGCCGCCACTGCAACGCAGAAAACCGTTGATGGTCCATCCAACAAGGACTGGCGCGGCGGGCGCGGCATCCTTGAAAACATCATCCCGTCATCCACCGGCGCGGCCAAAGCCGTGGGCGTGGTCATACCGGAACTCAACAAAAAGCTGACAGGCATGGCGTTCCGGGTACCGACCTCCGACGTATCGGTAGTTGATTTGACCGTCGAACTGAACAAGCCGGCGACTTACGCCGAAATCTGCGCCGAAATGAAAGCGCAATCGCTTGGCGCGATGAAGGGTGTGCTCGGCTATACCGAGGAAAAGGTGGTTTCCACCGACTTTCGCGATGAGACCTGCACCTCGGTATTCGATGCCGAGGCCGGCATTGCCCTCGACAGCACCTTTGTCAAAGTGGTGTCCTGGTACGACAACGAGTGGGGTTATTCCAGCAAGGTGCTGGAAATGGTCCGTGTTATCGCGAAGTAACAGCACGTCAAAAGCATTGCCACAGAGGACACAGAGATCACAGAGAGTGCCGGGTGAAATCTTCGCTTCGGGGGTTTCTGCTGTTCTCTGTGTCCTCTGTGATCTCTGTGGCTAAAAGGGTTTGATCTTGAAGTTTCTTCGTCTTACCGAACTTCCTCTCGCCGGCAAGCGTGTGTTCATCCGTGCCGACCTGAACGTACCGCAGGACGCCGCCGGCAACATCACTGAAGACACACGCATACGCGCCACCATCCCGGGCATCAAATACGCCATAGAGGCAGGTGCCGCCGTGATGGTGACCTCCCACCTGGGTCGGCCTACTGAAGGCACACTGAATCCGGAGGACTCGCTGGCGCCCATCGCCCAACGGCTGTCCGAGACGCTGGGCCAGCCGGTGCGGTTGGTGCAGAACTGGGTAGCTGGCGGTTTCAAGGTCCAGCCCGG
>JBBKXO010000426.1:0-5026 GCA_037969525.1 Burkholderiales bacterium
CGCGCTGGCGCAGCGCTATCCGCTGGCGTTCATTTCACCGCCACATCGGCATTTTCTCAATTCATCGTTCGCCAATCTCGACTTTGCACTGAAGGATGCCGGTGAGCCGACACTGGAAATTCACCCTGAGGACGCCGCGGTCCGCAGTATCACCGAAGGCGCCCCGGTGATGATCTTCAACGACCGCGGCGAATACACCGTGCGCGCCCGCATCACCGACCGGGTGCGGCCCGGCGTGGTGTCGGCACCGTCGGTGTGGTGGAAGAAGCTCTCGCCCGACAAGCGCAATGCCAATGACGTCACCTCACAGGCCATCGCCGACATGGGCGGCGCGGCGACTTATTACGACTGCCTGGTAGAGGTACGTCCGGCACATTGACGACCTGTGCGTGAATCACGCACAGGTCAATCTTGCGTCAGGCATCCAGGCACGATAAAACGCACGTTCTTTCTGGATGCGCGCCCGTGGCGACCTGCCCTCTTGAAGCTAGCGATGCATCAGCACCGGGATCCTGGCACTCGCGAGCACCTTCTGCGTCTGACTGCCCATCAGCATTCCGGTCAAGCCCCGTCTGCTGTGTGATGCAATATAAATCAAATCACATTTTTCCTTCGTGGCAGTGGTCAATATGACTTCCGATGGAAAGTCACTGGTCACATGCATTGACTTGCACCGAACGCCCGCAGCCTTCGCTTCTTTTTCGATGACACCCAGAAAACGTTCCGCCGCCTTCTTGATTGCTGCGGCATGCCTGCTTGGTGTCACCAGACCTACCGGCAGCAGGTCCTTGTAAATCAGGGGGGTTGCCGGTGGGGCGGCATACACCGCAGTAACTTTTGCCCCCACGGCTTTGGCAAGCTTGATACCCGCAACAATCGCGGAACGTGACAGCGCAGAACCATCGGTTGGCAGCAGTATGTTTTTATACACTTGTATCACCTCATTTTGCGTAGGGTAGTACCCAGATCAGCATGCCGATTACATAACAAACAAAAGAACAAACCAGTGTGAACGGAACGCTCCACGCCAGGAATTCGCGCAATGAGACCTTGCGCCCTTCTTCCTTCTCGCCGAGGGACAGCGCCACATACAACGCCGGTGCACCAGCTACTGTCAGGTTGCTGCCGAGCGTGCCCGACCACAACAACATCCAGTACAGCGGCCACGGCTCGATGCCGTCTTTCGCCATATCCCTAATGGTGTACAGGAAGGTCAGGATGTATGCATCATGCTCGACGATACCGACTATGGGTACAGTCACCCAGTACAACAACGTTGCGCCAAGCGCGTAATTTTCCAGAAATATCGGCTTGATCTGATTCGCCAGCAAATCAAGGATATGGCTTTTCTCGAGACCGCCAACCAGCGCGAACAGCGCAATATAGAAAAATATCGCACGCCAATCGAGTTCCTGCACGCAATGCTCGAAACTCAATGCCTCCTTGACGCGATCGCCGAGCAAAGTAAGCACCAGCACGAGTGAAATCGCCCCACTCATTGCAATGAAGCCGAGCTGGACGCCAATATACTCGCGCATGGACATGGCAACGACGGTACCGAGAAACCATACGATGACAATCGTGGCAAACAGCGGATTCGGAATCTTCGCCTCCAAACCGAGGCTGCTGATGTCACTGACTCGCTTGTATCCGCGAAATCCGTAGGCCCACATCACGCCGAGGGTGATCAGGAATGTCACCATCAGGATCGGAAATGAAGATGGCCGGTCCTTGTGCCAGATGAAATCAAAAAACTCGGCACCCGCCACGCTATGCAGCATTTGCGGCGGCAGATCGCCGATGATGAGCGCGGTGCCCATGAAGTTTGCACCAAATCCGATCATCAGGATCACCGGCACCACCGGAATTTTGAGTGCGCGTGCCAGCGGCAGCGCCACCGGCGCCATCATGAGGATGGTCACCACATTATCGACGAACATCGAGATGAAGCCCGCCAGAAAGGTCAGGATGATGACGAGCAGGCCCGGTCGCCCGCCGGAGAGCTTCAATGCCTGCATCGAAAGCCAGCTAGGCACGCCGGTTTTCCCGAAATAGCCGGCGATAATCCAGACACCGACCAGGATCGCCATCACGTTCCAATCGACATACTTGAACGCGTCGGTCTCGGTCATGATGCCAAGCCAGCACATGACAGCCACGCCGAGCAGTGCAGCAAGCGTACTGTCGATGGCATTGGTAATGACAACAATGATCGTAATTGCGAATACGATCAGAGTTACCCATTGCATGATCTCCATATGGCTTCTCTTTCTTTATTGAATTGCTTAACAGATTCTTGAGCTGTCGCTACGACAGAAGGGATTGTTCACATTGGAAACATGTGACCAGTCGTGCCGAGCGCATATCGGGCTCATGCATTGCAACTTGCTTGCATTGGTTCCGGGGTAGTGCATACGCCTCTCCTTGGATACAAACGCTCCAAGACCGTATGCAGAGTGCGGGGTGCGCTCGCAGCAAAGCGGCCTTTACCTCTGACAGTGCGATATGGATCCACACTGTCCCGGGCAAAGGTCTCGCTTGCAACGCAATGGTTGCCGACAGGGCCGGGGCAAACTACTCAACAAACAACCCGTAATGACGGCCCTACCGCAGCGACACTCATGGAGCGTCGCCGTGGCTACTCCCCTTTGAAAGCGCATTCAGGAAATGGTCCCGAAATACGCAGTGCGAGGATGATTACGCAAGCACCTTACATGATGCTTACGGCCACCAAATGCGTGGGAGAAATTTTAAATTATTCGGCCGAGCACAGTGCAACGCTACTTCCCGCGGCGAATACACAGTGCGCGCCCGCATCACCACCAAAATGCGGCGCGGCTTAGTGTCAATCAGTGTGGTGAAAAACTCTCGCCTGACAAGCGCAATGCAAATGACGTCACCTCACAGGCCATCGCCGACATGGGCGGCGCGGCGACTTATTACGACTGCCTGGTGGAAGTGAAGCTGGCGGTGTAATCAGTTTGCTGCTTCAGTTCAGCCCGTTTTCAAAGAACTGTTGGACAAATACCGCTATCAGTCCAAGGGAAAGATTTGCGCAGCATCACCCTACTCGCGTTTGAAACAATTATTGATCTAGCGCAATACTGTAGTAGCCCCGTCGCGGGAGACTTTAAGTCACGAAGGCCTTGAGTAGGCCAAAGGAGGCTATATGGTGGACTTTGCGGCGGTGGATTGGGCGGTAGCTATCATTGCTCTAGTCGGTGTAGTCGTTCTCTCGTATGTGCTGATTGCGCCGACTTTGCAAAGACGACTGATGCGTTGCCCAGAAAAGGGGACCATCACTTTCGTTGATGTCGATGTGGTTCCGAGTGTGCTTGGAGATACGAAAGCATCAGGGCTCATGGTGCGCAAATGTGATTTGCGGACCGAACAACAAACAGAATGCGGTAGTGGCTGTCTCGAGCGCTACGATGAGACTATGCCCGGTTTTCGCGTCGACCTGCACGCATTAAGGGATTTCAAACGGCAATAGGTTGCTGGTGATTATGAGCGAATTGTCGCGCAACCTCGTTTAACAGGGGTGCCTGAGCCTGCGGTCCACGCAATGATGAACCAGTGACTTCGTGTTTGTGCGCAGCTAGATTTTCCGCGGAATCACGATCTGCGTCTGCGTGACAATCGCCACTTTCGTGCCATCCAGATTCTTGATCGTAGTCTGCCACACCATGGTGGTACGTCCGATGTGCAGCGGCACGGTGATCGCCGCCAGCTTGGCACCCTCGCCTGCTGCAAAGAAATTCGATTTTGATTCCAGCGTCGTCGTGCGGTAACCCTCAGGCAGGTTAGCCAGAGTACCCATCGCGCCGAGCATGTCGGCAAACGCCATCAATGCGCCGCCGTTGATGCGACCGCTGCGATTGATGTGATCTTCCTGCACCCTCATTTCGGCAGCGATGCGGCGCCGGGTCAGTGTTTTCAGCCTGATGCCCAGAGCACGCCCCATGCCCATGGACAGCGACTGTTCGATCATCGCGCGGTTGGCTTGCGGCAGTTTGTTGGGCGGCAGCGCAACGGGTGGCTGCGCTTTTTTAACAGCAGTCGATTTTTTGCTCACACTCACTGCGAAACTCCCTCATTGATGGCGCGCGCAGTATAGCCGACGGCACTGCCCATGCATTTGGTGCTGCGCCGCGTTGTTCTATTTAAGCAATTGATTTAAAACATTATTTTATTGCTTGCCGGGCTACCGGATTCTTGGCGTAATAGCCACCATCATGAGAACAACCATCCGCAGCGCCAGCCTTAATTACGAAATTCTCGGCAGCAGCGGTCCCTGGGTTGCGTTGTCGCCTGGCGGACGGCGCGCCCTGACGGCAGTCAGACCGCTGGCGCTGCGCATCGCCAACGCCGGCTATCGGGTATTGATCCACGACCGGCGCAATTGCGGCGCCTCCGACGTCATGCTCTCGGGCGCAGACCCCGAACATGTGGTCTGGGCCGACGACCTGCATGCTCTGCTCAAAGAAGTCGGCGCTTTGCATGCCGCATCTTCGGTATTCATAGGCGGCAGTTCTTCCGGCTGTCGCATGTCGCTGGCGTTCGCGCTGCGTTACCCGGAGGCGGTGCGCGGACTGCTGCTGTGGCGGGTCACCGGCGGCCATTTCGCCGCGCAACGTCTGGCGCGCGAATATTACGGGCAGTACATCGCCGCGGCGCAGGCCGGTGGTATGGCCGCGCTGTGTGCGATGCCGCATTTTCGCGATCTGATCGCCGCACATCCGCCGAATCGTGAGCCACTGCTGGCCGCCGATCCGCAGCAGGTGATCGCCGCCATGACGCGCTGGAGCGCGGGTTTCCTGCAGGAAGCCGATCTGCCTGTCATCGGGGCCACCGCCGATCAGCTGCGCTCGATCAAGGCCCCCGCCTGCGTGATTCCCGGCAATGACAACACGCATCCCAAGGCAGTCGGCGAAACACTCGCGCGCCTGCTGCCGGACGCCGAGCTCAATATCCTGTTTGCCGACCATCTGGATGTGGATGTCGTGCCGCCCGAGGACTGGTCGGC
>JBBKXO010000427.1:0-15081 GCA_037969525.1 Burkholderiales bacterium
CCCTTAGCATTGAGTCGGGTTTGCCCAACGCGATTATGTCAAGCGACAGCTTCGGATTGATGGCGTTGAGGACCGAGGTCACCTTGCTGGCATTACCTTCATACATCACCATGCTCACCTGCGGACCGCGTGCTGCACGGGCAAGCGAGCGGACGATCTCGAAGCTGCCGAGATGCGCGCCCAGCAGGAAACAGCCTTCGCCGCGAGACGTCATTTTTTCGATGATTTCTGCACCATGAATGCGAACATCGAAACGGTCATATTGATCGTTGAGCAGAAAAACACGATCCAGTAACGTAGCGGAGAAACTGTGGAAATGGCGGAATGCATCTGAAATGACAGGCTCGCGGCCGAGTGCCCTGCGCAGAAAACCTGTTGATGCTTTTCGGGCCAGGGAAGAAAAGGCCAGAAAGTAGAAGGCCGTGGGGTAAAGCAGTATGCGTGCGGCAGGCCGACCCAAAGTCAGGGCGAACCAGACCATAAAACGGATTAGATTGGTATTGCTGCGTTCTGGCCTCGCGATCCATTCCGGGCCGCGGGCAGCACCTAGTTCGCTGTCGATATGGCGTCGCATAGTGCCTCGCCCGTCAAAACGGTTATCTGATTCACCGCGCAGGTAAACCTGACCTGCCCTGCGACTGGAACGGCGAACTCGATCAGTACATGATCGCCTGGGCGGGTTGGCGCATGGAATTTGGCCATCTTGATCCTGGGCAGGGTCAGAGTTACCCCAAGGCTGATTCCGATAGCCTTCAAGGCATCACTCAACAGCACGGCACCTGGAATGATCGGGTTACCAGGGAAGTGCCCTTGTGCCGTTGGATGATCCGGGGAATATAAATGTTCGACAGTGGCCACGTTACCCTTCAGTGGCTGAAAATTCAGTTAACAGGCGACCCAGTTCCTGATGTGGCAATTTCCCGGTCGAGTTCCGTGGCAGCGATTCCACGAAACACAGTGGTCGTGGCATGAAGGCAGCATCAATGCGCTGGCGCAAGGCGCTGGTAATTGCATCATTGCTGACACCTGGTGCCACAACGAAAGCCATCAACCGGGTGACTCCATCGCCATCTTCATCGGGCATGACAAACACTCCGTCGCGCACCCCTTCAATGCTATTGAGCTGATAGTTGAGATGCGCGAGTGACGTACGTTTGCCGGCGATATTCACCAAGTCCGCGGTTCTTCCGTGCAGCAGGAATGTGTCGCCATCCAGCAACTCTATGATATCGCTGAGCAGGACCTCCTGCTCGACGTGTCCGCCCTGCACCCAGGTTCCCTGGTCATTCTGGCGCAGCGTAAGCCCTTGGAGCGGGCGCCATGCCGAAGACTCTACGCTGCGCCGGCTGGCAACCTGACCTGCCTCAGTGCAGCCGTAGATTTCATACAGCGGTGCTGCAAAACGCATTTCAGCCTCGCGTGCCGTGTGCTGGGGAAGGGGAGCCGTCGCGCAAAGTACAAAATCCAAGGGAGGGAAATCTGTGGACTCAGCCAGCAGTGCTCGCAGGTGGACTGGTGTGGTCACCAATGCCCGCGGACGCGGCAGCGCCTCAAGTTCACCAAGAATGTCGGTAGTGTAAAAAGGCCGCCCGGCGTGCATGGGCAGGCCGCCCTGCATGGCCATGAGAACAGTGGATTCCAGGCCATACATATGCTGTGGCGGTACGGTGCCCAGAATGGCCATTCCCGGATGCGCGCGCAGAGGCAGGTGATCGATTTCAGCATGGGCACTGTGGACCAGGGCGCACCAGGATTTTGAGGCAGCAGTGGGTATGCCGGTCGAACCTGATGTAAATGCAATCGCGGCAATCTGCATGGCAGGTATGACAGGAACCGTGACCACCGGCTGTAATGCGTCAACGGGGCCGGGATAAAACACCGTATCCAGCGGCTGAAATTGGCTGGTTGCATCGGTCAGGCAATACAGGCCAGGATAACGCTGTTGCAGTTGCGCGATGAGATCCGGCGTATGGTTCGGCGGCAGCAGACTGATCTGCTTGCGCAGCAAAGCTGCGGCAAAGCCGACGGTGAATTGATAGCGGTCTGCACACAGGTTGAGGATGTGCAGGCGGTCAGGAAGCAGGGCCGCCAATCGGGCAACGTCCTGCAGGAACTGTTCAATGCGGATGACGCGTCCATGCTGATAGGCAAACGCTGCTCCTGCCGGAAAATCACGAATCAGGGGAAGATCGTTCATGTCTGATCGCTATTGCACATGTGTGCTGTCAGGGGGGCGGGTGTCCTGCAGGAAGGCTTCGATTGCTGTCTGAATACTCGCATGCGGAAAGTCTGTATGGCGGGTGACGCGATACAGATATTCACCGGTAAACATTAGCGCCAACAGCGGAAAATTCATGATGTTAATGAAAAATGACCAGCTCCCGGGCGAAGCAAATTCGAACAACAGCGCTGATACCGCCAGCTGTGCTGCAAAGAATCCGCACCAGACGGCGGTCAGGCGGCGTGTGTACCCTTCCAGATCAGGTTGCAATACGCCATGCACCCGGCGTGCGAGGCGCGTTATCAAGGGTTCCTTTCCGGGCAACAAGGTGTGTCCGAACAGCCACAGCAGGCCCAGGTAAATTGCGGCGTGAGGAATGCCATAAGCTGCGGCAAGGCCCCAAGCGTCGCTATCCGCAAGCAGGTAAGTTCCCAACCCGGCTACCAGCAGCACCAGCAGCCACAAGGGTTTGTTGCGGGCCCGCGTGACCACCCACAGGGCCAGTGCCAGCAACGGCAGAAAAGTCAGGGTCAGGCGGATCGTTTTCGGCAGCGCCCCGGTGACAGCTGAATGTACCAAAACCTGGTATCCAACACACAGCAGGAGGATAGACGTCATCCCCAACCAGCCCCACCGATGTGCCACTTACTTGTCTCGAAATTGCTGAATGTGCTGGCTCAGACTGCGCAGGGATCTGAAAATCTGCTGATTTTTTGCGTCATCCGAGCGCAATTTGATGTTGTAGGTTTGCGAAACTGCAAGAGAGATTTCCAGGATATCGATCGAATCCAGTCCCAGTCCCTCACCATAAAGCGAGGCTTCCGGATCAATAGTTGCAGGATCGATATCCATATTGAGCGCTGTAACGATCAATTGGGCCAGTTGTAATTCCTCTGTACTCCCGGTCGCGCCTGCCGGTTGCATATTCATCTCGGGCATATTCACGCCATCATCTCCTGGTTCAGTGTGCAGAGCAGCATTTTATGAAAACAATGAAGTCTGAATCGTTGACAATTATACATCCCGGCCTGCTTTTTCTGTCTGGCAGCGCACATAAGGACTAGGCAATTTTGTCTGGCGGTACGAGCATAGAAACCACGGGAAAAGACCACTGTGGTCACAAGCGAGCAGAAGGCTGTTTCTTCAGCGTCACGGACACTATTCCAACGCCTGGCTGCATCGATAACATTGCGGCAGTTACTCCCAGCATTGCGCCGGCGAGCGCATCCACCAATACATGCTGTTTGGTTGCCAGGGCGGAATACACAATACCGATGCACCACAGCCAACTGAATAAGCGAATGACTGTCCCGCGGCCCATATCGCGCAGCAGCCGTTCGAGCCAGATTGCAGAGTAAATTGCTGTGGCGACGTGGAGTGAGGGGAAGGCGTTGCCCGTATCATCGATGTTTTTTAACAGGCTGAACCCGGGATAACGGTCCCAGTCGATGTCGGGGGTAGGGACGGCGGTAGGCCAGATCAGAAAAAAGGTGAGCCCGACCATGCAGAGTGCACCGGTAGCCAGGCCGTATTTGATGAGTTGGCCGCGAGTCTCGATCAGGGCGGGAGGCAGGCCGACGTATATCCATAGCGTAAAGTAGAGCATCAGGGTCAACGGCTGAAACCCGATCATCCGGTCCAGCGCAGTGAGCGGCATTACTGATACCGGAAACATTGGATTCTTCAGCAGGTAAAGATAAAAAATAAAGAATACGGTGATGAAAATCGTGGTGCCGATGGACTTCAGGCGCCAATGAGCTGTAAACCTTTCTCTAATTGAGATGGCTCGGAAGTTACCGCCCTTGTTGGGTGAATATCCCGTTGAGCTGTTCGGGCTTGTAATCGTATCCGGCACAGCACAGGGGCTGGATGGTGATTCGGTTACCGGCATCCGATCACAGCTTCCACTTCTACCAGCAGCTCCTGCCGACATATATCGCCAGTCAAAAATAGCGTTCTGACACGAGCGCCGATCCTGCGATGTATCGTTTCACGGGCGATCTCCATGTCCGAGGCATGTCGCAGGTAAATCTTGAAATAATCAACGTCTGTAAGGCTGCGGAATCGGGTGCTCTCGTCTGCGGCGGTAGACTCGATCAGTGCTTCGATATTGCGCAGGGTTTCGTCCATCTGGGCCTGGAAATCACCTTTATGCAGCGATTGGTGTCCGACAATACTGGCCGTTCCTGAAATAAATAAAAATTCGCCGTCGTTCAGATGATTGAGCGTCGCTCTTGCAAACGATGGACTGCGCCGGCCATATTGCGGTGGATAGTGGTACGCACTGACCTGCCGCGGATTTTCGCGCTGGATACCGGCTTTATTTGAAGCAATAAAATACAGTACGAATTGCCCCTGTCTGGTTCCAACTGCGCTCGCCGAAGGCAGCAGAAAAGTGAAATCACCGTAATGTTCCTGGAATGCCTGCGAGCGGGCGTGGCAAAAGCGCTGGTAATTTTCCAGACCGTTGTAGTGACGATTGATGCCCGGAATGTAATTCCACATTCGCAAAAGATGCGGATAGCCCCGGGTTTCGGTCAGTTCGATTATGTCGCGATAGATTTTCTGGATTCGACATTCAAATTCAGCACTCTCGACCGGATTTGCGTCATAGACCGTGCCGAACAAAAACTCGCCGTCAGTGGCATATTGAATGCCATTTGATTCAGCGTACTGCACTGGCAGATTGCTGGTCCACAGCTCGACAACAGCGGCACCGCCTGGCTGTTCCATTGCAACACGTGCGACCGGTCGTGTGGTTGGTATTGCCGGCGCCGCCTCTGCGCCGAATCGTATTTCACCCAGTGCAGTTTCGCCACTATGGCGGGAGATCTCGTCAGCAGAGGTCAGATAGCGCAGATGCAGAGGCACGCGTTTCTGCAAAGAAGTTAGTGTCCTGATCAATGTTCTGTTTGCACGGGAATCTGGCGCGACCCCTGTGGCCGGTACTTGCTCGGGACTCTGCTCGGAACCACGATTGGATGGCAATGACACCATATACTCCAGCAAACGTTTCACTAAATCTTAGTCGGGTTATCGGATAATGAATGTGCGGTGAAGCACATAAGCCCGTGACACGCATCATATAATGAGCCTGCGGCTGTACGATTTTCGACGTCCAGTATCAGAATTCCCAGTCTGCAGTCCAGTATCAGCCGACCCGGCGATCATCAGGGGAGTGATCTATTAATTGCTTGAGGCGTATGGCGTTGTCAACATTGTCGTCTGCCGGGTCCGCACAGCACAACGGGCAGTACCCTGTTGCGCCGGGCGGGTTGAACATTTGAATGCAACACGACGGAGTACAAGCGTGAGCCTTACACTTTATGGCATCCGCAATTGCGATACGGTCAAAAAAGCGAGGGCGTGGCTGGAAGCACACCAAATCGATTACGTTTTCCATGATTACAGGACTGCAGGCCTAGCTGCGGATCAACTAGCGCGCTGGTGTGATGAACTGGGTTGGGAAGGCCTGCTTAACCGTGCCGGTACCACTTTTCGCAAATTACCGGAAGCTGACCGGCAGGCGCTGGATTCATCCAGGGCGATGGCGCTGATGTTGGCGCAACCGGCGATGGTCAAGCGGCCGGTGCTGGACCTCGGGGGTAGCCGGCTGGTTGGTTTCAATCCTGAACGTTATGAGCTGGCGCTGGGCGCAGGCCAATGACAGGGGGCGAAATGCCGGGCAGGACACATGACTGATACCGCAGATATGCTGCACATGCAGGTGGCGCTGGAGTTGGCGGCCCAGGCTGCCGCTGCCGGCGAAGTGCCGGTGGGCGCCGTGGTGGTAAAGGACGGCGTCATCATCGGGCGTGGCTATAATCAGCCCATTTCGCAGACGGATGCGACCTGCCATGCCGAAATCATGGCGATGCGCGCCGCCAGCCAGGTGATGGGCAACTACCGGCTGGCGGATTGCGAGCTTTATGTAACCCTGGAACCTTGCGTGATGTGCGCTGGGGCTATCATGCATGCGCGGATTCGCCGTCTGGTTTACGGCGCCCCTGATCCGAAAACGGGAGCCTGCGGCAGCGTCATCGACCTGTTCGCACAACCCAGGCTGAACCACCATGCAACGGTCAGCGGGGGTGTGCTGGCCGATCCGGCGATCACCTTATTGCAGAAATTTTTTGCTCAGCGGCGCGGGAAAAATTGAATATCAATATCAGCATAAGCTCGCAGGCACTTGATTTGTATGACGATCAAGGCGGTCTGCAACAGCGCTATGTGATTTCAAGCGCGCGCAACGGCAGCGGGCAGCTTGAGGGCAGTTTATGTACGCCACTGGGCAGTCACATCGTTCGCGCCAAAATCGGCGCTGGACAGCCGGAAAACACAGTGTTTGTGGGGCGACGGCCAACCGGAGAGCTTTATACCCCGGAGCTCGCAGCCCGCTATCCCGACCGCGACTGGATACTGACGCGAATATTGTGGCTGTCAGGTTGTGAGCCTGGCTATAACCGTCTGGGCAATGTCGATACCATGCGCCGCTATATCTACATACACGGCAGTCCGGATACCGTACCTATGGGGGTCGCGGAGTCAATCGGCTGCATACGCATGCGCAACCGCGATGTCATGGATTTGTTTGAACATATTCCGGTAGGGACCAAAGTAAAAATATCAATATAAACAATTACTTATTTCTATTCTGTGCATATTGCATGCGATGCAGAAGAAGATAATCACGGTCTGCAGCATCCCCATTTTGTTGAAAAAAATGTCATAAAAATCAATTTGTTAATACAAAAATGCACGTTCATTGTGCATTGCGCCAAAATGGGATAAATTGTGCACCGCAACTGCCGACAATCGGCAGCTCACCAATATAGGCGACGCATGCGACTTAAAGACAAAGTAGCCATCATCACGGGCGCCGGACGGGGCATCGGACAGGCCACCGCCATCAAATTTGCCCGCGAGGGCGCCAAAGTCATGGTTTGCGATATCAAGCAGGACTGGATTGAAGAAACAGTCCAGATGTGCAAAGAGGCTGGCGGTGATGCCATTGGCCAGATCGCCGACGTTCGCGACATGAAATCCCTGGAAGCGATGGTCAAGGCCACGGTGGATAAATGGGGCCGGGTGGATTGCCTGGTCAACAACGCCGGCATCGTCGCCGACGCGCAGATGAAAAACATGACCGAAGACCAGTTCGACAGCGTCATCGACATCAATCTCAAGGGTGTCTACAACTGCACCAAGGCGGTGGTGAACAAGATGCTCGAGCAGCAGTCCGGCGTAATCCTCAACTCCTCGTCGATCGTCGGTCTTCATGGTAATTTCGGGCAGACCAATTATGCGGCGGCAAAATTCGGCGTCATCGGCATGGCCAAGACCTGGGCGCGCGAACTGGGTCGCAAGGGCATCCGTTCCAACGCGGTATGTCCCGGTTTCATCTCGACGTCAATTCTCGGATCAATTCCAGAGAAAGTGATACACGCGCTGGAAGAGCGCGTACCGATGGGCCGGCTTGGCCTGCCCGAAGAAATCGCCAACACGTTCGCATTCCTGGCGTCTGATGAAGCCAGCTATATCAACGGCGCGGTCATCGAAGTCAGCGGTGGTTTGACGATCTGAGCGCCGGGTCCGGCGCTCAATTTTCAAACAGTTTCTGCAGCAACGTGCGGTCAGGCGACCGCACCACTCCTCTTTCGGTAATCAGCGCGGTCACCAGTGCCGCAGGTGTGACGTCGAATACCGGATTGGCAATGCGCGTGTCCTGAGGCGCCCACCGCAAATCACGATAACCGGCGATTTCTCCGGGCGCGCGTTCTTCAATCGGAATCTCGTTGCCGGAGTGGAGCTCCATATCGATCGTTGACAGCGGACAGGCTACGTAAAACGGTATGCCGTGGCGCTGTGCCAGTACTGCCATCATGTAAGTGCCGATCTTGTTGGCGACATCGCCGTTGGCGGCCACACGGTCGGCGCCGACGATGACGGCGTCGATTTTTCGACGGCTCATCACGTGACCGGCGGCACTGTCTGCGATCAGCGTGACCGGAATATCGTCCTGCTGCAGCTCCCAAACCGTCAGTCGCGCGCCCTGCAGGAACGGGCGGGTCTCGTTTGCGATGACCTCGATGTTCTTGCCGGCTGCCATTGCGGAGCGGACGACGCCAAGCGCTGTGCCATGGCCTGCGGTCGCCAGCGCGCCGGCATTGCAATGAGTCATCACGCAGGCGGTGTCCGGCAGCAGCGCCGCACCGAATCCGCCCATAGCGCGGTTGATTTGTATGTCCTCGACCGCAAGCTGCTGCGCGGCGCCGAGCAGCGCGACTGCGCGATCAGTACTGTTGGCGTTTTTTGTAGTGACCAGGCAGGCACGCATCCGCGCCAAAGCCCAGCCCAGGTTGACTGCGGTAGGGCGGCTTTGCAACAGCGTGTTAAAAGCACAGGCCATTGCGGCATCAAATTGTTCGGCGGACGTGCTGCCCAGCCGCTGCGCTTCGAGCGCCATGCCAAAGGCTGCCGCACAACCAATGGCCGGTGCGCCGCGCACTACCAGATCGCGGATAGCCTCCGCCACACCTGCTGCACTGTCGTAGCGCAGATACTTGCAGTGTACGGGCAAAGCGCGCTGGTCCAGCAATTCCAGCGTGCCGTCGATCCAGCGCAGAGTATGAAATGCCGCCATGCTTTCAGTCTGATCCCGTAACAGTGGCGGCTGTGCGTGTTCGCACCCGGATTTCAAATCCGCCGTAGTCCAGCTCGGCGCGGGCGATGTCCTGCTCGGTGGCTGAGCGATAAGCGCCATGTGTGCTGGCGCGGGTAATGATGTCGATGTCGTGTATATAGATTTCCGCAGCCACCGCGGCATAGTGCTCGTTGACGCCAAACGCGCAAAGGCCGAACTCGGGACTCAGTGCGATGCGCGGTGCGGCATCAATACGACCATCTGCCGCGGGTCCCAGCGTGCGGGCGAGATAGGCTTGATAGTTTGCGGCGTAAGCAGCGACATCATTGCCGAACAGCGGCACCCGCTTCGTGTAAACCGCGTGTTGCGGTGTCGGTGGTCCCTGCTGTGAAATGTCGGCTATGTCGGGGCGACGCGCATAGGTCAGCGTTGCCGGCGTGCATACTACTTGCATTGCCAGTTCAAATCCGGCTATGGCGGACGCAGCAGCCCGCAGCTGCTCGGCCGCGTTGCCGTCTGCCACCGGGCCGGGTGCGCCAACAACTGTTTGCGGTGGTGCACCGTGCTGTTGCAGATATCGCTCAGCCAGGCTGACCAGACGTTGCAGATTGTCATAGGACTCGCGCGCGCTGTTGCCGAACGCGACCACGCCATGAAAGGCCAGGATAAGTCCGATCGTATGTGGTGACGCTTCACGTTCGAATACGGCCTTGCAGGCCCGCGCCAGCGCAGCGCCGGAATGGCGATAGGGTACCACCGGTGCGAGATCGCCAAAAGCTGCTGTGCAGGCGGCTGCACTATCAGCGACATTGGCGACCGCGAGCACGGCATCCGCATGCGCGTGTTCCACAAACGCATAAGGCAGGGCAGCGTGGAGCAGGGTTTCGATTGAAGGAGGGGGCGACGCCGGATCGTGTTTGCAACCTTCAATACGGCGCATCAATTCCGCATCCGGCAATTCATCGTCCTGCATCAGGTCGCGCAGAGCGGCCAGGTCCAGTGCCGTGAAATGTTCTTCTGTTACGGCGGCCAGATCGGCGCCTGTGGCCTTGACGTAGAGCGCAGCGCCCTGCTTCAGCGAGGTGTTGCCACCGCCGTAGAGTACCAGCGCGCGGTCGCTGCCGATCAGGCGCGAGCTGTAGGCGCGCAAGGCCAGTGCGGACTGACAACGCTGCGCTGCGGCCTCATTCCAAGAATTTCTCAAATTTCAGACTCGCTGGTTGATTGCGCGGTCATTATAATTTGTCTCATGGGAGACGCTCGAAAATTCACGGTACGCGCCGCATCATGGCGCAATGATCTGACCGCGCTGCAGGAGGTGCGCCGCCAGGTATTCATCCTTGAACAGCGCGTGCCCGAATCGCTGGAATGGGATGAGGCCGATGCGCTATGCATACACGCGCTGGCGCTGGACGGACAAGGACTGGCGATAGGCACCGGCCGCCTGCTGCCCGACGGTAATATCGGACGCATGGCGGTGGTCCAGAGCTGGCGTCAGCGCGGTGTCGGCAGCGTCATACTCGAGTATCTGATCGGTCAGGCGCGCCGTGCAGGGTGTAAAGCGGTACATCTGCATGCCCAGACTCATGCCCTCGATTTTTATAAGCGGCATGGTTTTGTCGTCCATGGTGAAGAATTCATGGAGGCTGGCATACCGCACCGGCAGATGACGCTCAACTGGTCAGCGTAAGAGGCGCAGATTGCAGGCGAAACGCCCGCGCGTCTGCGCCCGCCGCATTGCCGAGCGGACCATAGCGTTTTTCATGCACAAACACTTCACCCGAGGCATGCACCAGCAGCACTGTGGAGCTGCGCGTGCCGTAGTGTTCACCGGTGATGAAGGGCGGCGACAGTTCGCGTTCGCGCTGGCGGGCAATGCCGGTGTCGGGCAGCAGCGGATCCTGCGCCGGTGTACGGTCGGCGAGCAGCGCAAACAGCATGGCACTAATGGCATCGGGATCATCCAGGTCGCGTGTGGCATCAACGGTCGCGATCCCCTTGGTGACTTTCGGCCACGCCGTGTCCAGCAGATGATTGCTCAGGCCGTGTACGACGCCGGGCGCCACCGGCTGGATGCCATTGCCGCGGTTGGAATGGAAACTCAGTGCCACCAGGTCACCGGCGATCATGCTGTACGGGTTGTAGTCAGCGTCATCCGCAGCTGCCGTACGAAAATAGTCGTCAGCAGTCTGGTCGCCCCTCAGAAAACGGCTGACCAATTCACCGCGCGAGCGGGGCGCCACCGCAGCTGGCAGACCCTCTCGGTAATTGGTGATTGCGGCGATCCGGCCGTTGCGGTTGATGCCCATCCAGGTGCCGCCTTTTTCCAGGTCGCGCCCTGCATAGATCTCGGGCTGGTCATCCCAGAATGCGGCAGGCGCGGCCGGACGGTTGTAATGTTCATCGCGGTTGGCGGCCATCACCAGCGGAAAATGCCGGTGAGCGCGGAAACTGAACAGGATCAGGCACATGGTTGGTCTTGCGCAGCTAGGATGCGAAACACTCGATGTGCCGTGCGCTGCCGGCCTGCAACAGGGCGGCGATGTCCGATGCCGCCACGGCTTCGGCAAGTTCCCATTCGAACTTCGCCTCGTCCGTGACCTGTTCGTAAATTTCCATCCATAGCAGCGGCTCGTTGCGTTTTTTCAACACCCGGCCCCGCACGCCGGTTTTCTCGTGCAGGGTTGCCAGTATTTGCTGCGTCGCCGCAGCGCAGGCTGCGGTTTTGTCGGCATCAACGCGATAGTAAATGTAATAAGACCAGGCCATGTTCAACTTTATTCAACTGATCTTATAGGGCAGCTCGCCCAGTTGCAGAGTCGGACCTTGCAGCGATCCCAGGTGATAGGGTGAGGTGGCAGCATTGGCTGTCTGCAGCACGGCCAGTACATCGTACTGGCCGTTTGCTGCCGCCGTGCCGGCCACGATCATACCGCTGGACTGCTCGCCCAGATCGGCACAGTACAGTTTGTCGCCGGCAGCAGCAGCTGCGCCGACGCGGGCGCGGAACATGCGTTGTTTCAACCGTCCCAGATAATGCATGCGGGCGACGATTTCCTGGCCGGGATAACAACCCTTGGTGTAACTGAGGCCGCCGATCAGGTCGAGATTGACCATCTGCGCCACGAACTCTTCCTGGGTTGCCGGCTGTATGAAAGGAATACCGGCAGCGATGTCGAGTGCATCCCAAGCACCGTCATCGTCAGGTGCCTTGGCCTGCGCCCGCGGCACGACGACCAGATAGCGGTTTAGCGGTAAGGCTACGACAGTGATGCCATCTCGTACCAGTACGCCGTGCCGTTGCTCGGGCACGGCGCCACCCAGTGCGGCGATCTGTTGCGTGGCATCGGCTCCCCATGCGCCCAGGCAGGCCAGTTCGGGTGTCAGGTCCTGTGTGGTGACTTTGGCGCGCAGGATGTACATCTTCAGGCGCTTGTGTATGGGTTCCGCCACAGCCGTGGGCAGCATCATGGTGTAACCGGTCGTTTCGGCCCACAACAGGAAGCTCGCCAGCAAGCGGCCCTTGGGCGTGCAGTAGCCGCCATAGGTGCTGACACCCGGCGGCAATGACTGCACGTCGCAAGTCAATTGACCATGGAGAAAGTTCTGCGCATCCGGACCGGAAAAGCGCAGCAGGGACCACCGGGGCAGCAGGGAAACAGTCACATCAGTCAGTGCTTAAATTGCAGAGTGGGTGATGATAGCGCCCCTGTGATTGTATGTAAAATAAAGCAATAAAAACAATAAGTTACAATTGACGCGGAGACAGTTTGCATTCCCCTGTCGATTCAGCTGCAATGGAAGACGATGAATCGCCCCCGATTACAGACCCTGGAACTCGCACCCTCGCGCCGGCTGGCGCTGGTGCTGCTGGGGGCCCATCTGGCCGTACTGGTTGTGTTGGCCACGTTACCAGTTACACCATGGCTGCAGGCGGGCGGCACCGTGTTGCTGGTGTTGAGTGCGGTGCATGCCATTGCGCAGCACGCGCTGCGCCGCGGCCGCAGTTCAGTCATTGCACTGCAGTTCGCCGATCGTGAGCAACTGCGGGTGCGTACGCGCGATGGAATCTGGCATGCTGGCAGCATACTGGGCAGCAGCACCGTAGGCGCCGCGCTGATCGTACTGAATATCCGGCTTGATGACCGGCGCCGGCCACTGCATGTCGTGATCACCGGCGACAGTCTGGATGCGCAAGATTTACGCCGACTGCGGGTCTGGCTGCGCTGGGGACCGCGGCCGCTGGCCGATGAAGCGGCCGCGTTATGATTCCGATCCTGCTACTCATCCGTTAGTCGCACCGCTAGTCTTACCCATTGCCTTACCCATTGTTTTACCTATTGTCTTACCCATCTTCTTACCGATCCTGCTTCATCGCCTTGTTGTGCGCATGCGGCGCCGTTGCACAGGCAGCCGAAGCACCGCTGACGCTGGTCAATCCCTATCCAGGGAGCGGTGCCGCGGACATCACCGGCACCACGGTGATGAGCAGGGCGCTGCGTGCGATGCAGACTTACGCCACACCGTCGACTACCGATGCACTGGTGCAGCATGTGCGCCGGGTGCTGGTGGTCGGACTGGAAGCGGACGTGGAGGTGTTGCGCAATCCGCGCGGTGGAGGCGATGCTGCGGCCATGACAGTGGCGATGACCATGGATCCGCTGTTGTTGTTTGCAGGTTCGGGATTAACTGCCGACGCCGCTCTGACCACGATGGACGGCTTGCAGCCGGTGGCAAGCGTGGCGCAGGTGCCGCAGGCGCTGGTGATGTTCAATGATGGCGGCGTCGCCGACATCACCCGGCTGATGCAACGATCGTTGCGCCAGAACGGTCCGCTGCAGATCGGCACGCCGGGCGAACGTACGGCGGGCCGCTGGCTGGTGACGCAACTGCAGGGCCACTGGCCCCAGGGGCTGGTTGCCGTGGCCTACAACGGCGGCAACGGCGCTATGCGTGGCGTGCTGGCGCGCCACGTGCCCGCGGCATTGGCGCCGCTGCCGGCGGTGCTGCCTTATGCGCACAACCGGCGGGTGCGCGTGCTGGCGATAGCTGCCGCGACACGGCACGCCTTGTTGCCGCTGGTGCCGACTTTTGCGCAGGCCGGCTGGCCCGGCGCTACCGCGTCGGGCTGGCACGGGTTGTTTGCGCCGCCCGCCATGGCGAGGGTCACTGTGGCACGGCTGCAGTCCACGCTGGCTGCGGCACTGGGCAGCAAAGAGGTACAGCATGACTGGGCGGCATTGGGTTATATCGCGGCCTATGGCGATGCAGCGGCGTTACAGCAGGCATTGCGCGACGAGCAGCATTGGGCTGCCGGTGGCGACGCTGCAACGGTCGGGCGTCAGGATTCTTCCGGCGGCTTCACAGAGCGAAACATTTTCAGCAGCGTCAGGTCGTAGACGATTTTGAGCGCGCCGCAGATCACCAGCGGCCAGCCGAATCCGCTGACGGTGAGCAGCGCGCCGGCCAGTGAGGGACTCAGCGCGCTGGCGAGACTGCGCGGTACGGCCGTCACGCTGGCTGCAGCGGGGCGTTCGCCGGGTGACACCACGGCCATCACGTACGAAGTGCGCGCCGGCACATCCATGGACGACAGGGCGCTGCGCAGGAACAGGAACAGCAGCGCCAGTTCCAGCGTCGGCATGAATGGCACGAGGATCAGAAACACGTTGGCCGGCAGGTGGGTGAAGACCATGGTGTTGATCAGGCCGAAACGCGCGGCGACGCGGGCGGCGGCGAGATGCGAAAGCGCGGTGAGCAGGCCGGTCCAGAAAAATATCGTGCCGGCAGCGGCCACCGACAGATCGAAGCGCTGGAACAACCACAGCGCCAGCAGCGATTGCACGGCAAAGCCGCCGGCAAAGGCGTCGACGCTGAACAACGCCGCCAGGGTGTAGACGATGCGCCGCGATTTTCCCAGTGGCACCGGCTGTGCATGCTGCGCGGATTCCAGGGCAGGCGACAGGCGCAGGTAGAGCACGAAACCGGCCGCGCCGAGCAGCGCATAGAGTACGAACATGGCCTGTATAGCCGCCATCAGGCTGAGGCTGACCCGTGCTGAAACCAGATCAGGCAATCCGGCAGCCTGCGCGCCCAGCGCGGCGATCAGCGCGCCGATCAGGCTGTAACGGGCGAACAGCGCGGTGCGTGATTGCGCAGTAGCCGCCCGCGTCAGCAGCGTTTGTTCCAGGGGTGAAAACAAGGTGACGTCACCCGC
>JBBKXO010000428.1:0-11113 GCA_037969525.1 Burkholderiales bacterium
ACGGTGGCTCGCGCGGCCTGGGTTGCGGCTTCATCCGCGTTGGCGCGCACGGTTGATTCTTCGGCCAGCCGCATCGCCATGGCTTGACGGGTGGCAGCTGCCGCCGCTGCGTCGCGCTCTGCCTTGATGCGTGCCGTGGCGTTTTGTTGCGCCTGAGCCTCGGCGTCCAGGCGCTGCTTGGCGGCCGCCGCAGCGGCAGTTTCCGTGTCTTGGCGTTGGCGCGCGGCCGTCTCGAAACGGGCTTCGCTTGCAGCAAGTTCTTTGGCCACTGCGGCTGTAGCCAGATCCGCGTCGGCACGTTGTCGAGCCTGCGCCGTAGCCGTCTGTTCCGCAGTTAGGCGCGCCTTGCCGGCTTCAAGGAGCTGTTTTTCGGCCTGTATTTTGGCAGTCACCTGTTCGTGCGCGCGGGCTTCCGCGGCTTCCCGTGCAGTTGCTGCGGCCTGCAGTTCGCGTTCCCGCTGGAGCCGTATTTTGGCGAGCCGCATGGCCTCCTGTTCGGCCTGGGCGCGGATCTCTGCTGCTGCAGTTGCGTCGCGCTCCGCTTGGATGCGCGCCTCCGCGTTGTGTCGCGCCTCAGCCTCGGCATCCAGGCGCTGCGTGGCGGCCACTGCAGCGGCAGTCTCCGTGTCGTGGCGTTGACGCGCAGCCATCTCCAAACGGGCTTCGGTTGCAGCACGTTCCTTGGCCATCGCGGCTGCGGCCAGTTCCGCTTCGGCGTGTTGCTGCGCCCGCTGGGCTGCAGCGTGTTCCGCGGTTTCACGCGCCTTGCCGGCGTCGAGCAGCTGTTTCTCGGCCTGTATTCTGGCGGTCGCCTGTTCGCGTGCCCGGGCCTCTGCGGCTTCCCGTGCGTTCGCCGCGGCATGGAGTTCGCGTTCGTGCTGGAGCCGTGTCTTGGCGAGCCGCATGGCCTCTCGTTCGGCCTGGGTGCGGGTTTCAGCTGCTGCTGCCGCCTCGTGTTCCACCTTCTCGCGCTCGCGCATAACCTCCAGCGCCTGCTGCTCAGCCTGCTGCCGCGCAGCCGCGTCCCTGATCAGGGTCAGTTCCGCCGCCGCGCGTTTGCGAGCAGCTTCCAGTGCTTCCTTTTCCGCTTGATTCCGGGCGTTGGCTTTCTCGAGCGCCTGCTGTTCGGCCGCCTGCCGCGCCTGCACGGCGGCCTGCATCTCCTGCGCGGTTTTCAAGCGCGCATCGGCTTGCTGAATGGCTTTGCGGTCGCTGGTGGCGCGCCGCAGCGCATCGTCGGTGGCAACAATCTCTGCGTCCATCCGCGCCTGGTTGGGTTGCGGGAGGGTGTTATCCGGAGCCTGGCGCTGCAGGGCGCGGACCAGAAGGCTGGAACTGCCGGTATTGGTTGCCGAGTGTGTCGGCGTGGCTTCCGCGCGGTCATTACCCCGCAGACGTTCCAGGCGTGCGACCGCCGAGCGTTTGAGTTCGTCGAGCAGCCTGCTCAATCCAACTCCTGTATCGCGAAATGCGTAAGGTCGGATGATGTGGTCATGTTCAAGGCCTGATTGTCCGGATTACCGATGTTCGCCGCAATCCGTTCACCAGAGCCGGAGTGCTCGTGGCCGGTGTCGTCATTGCGCCAGATCACGCATGACTTTGATCAGATCGGCTTTGCCCTCGAAACCGATGCCCGGCAGTTCGGGCATGGTGATGAGGCTGTTTTCGACTTTCACGCCATCCGGAAAACCACCGTAGGGCTGGAACAGGTCGGGATAACTCTCGTTGCCGCCCAGGCCCAGTCCGGCCGCGATGTTCAGTGACATCTGGTGTCCGCCGTGGGGTACGCAGCGCGCAGGCGACCAGCCGGCAATCTTCAGTTCCTGCAATGTGCGCTCGTATTCACACAGGCCATAAGACAGCGCGCAGTCGAACTGCAGCCAGTCGCGGTCCGGACGCATGCCGCCGTAGCGCAGCAGGTTGCGTGCATCCTGGTGGCTGAACAGGTTTTCGCCGGTGGCCATGGGGCCCGGATAAAACTCGGCAAGTGCCGCCTGCAGTGCGAAATCCAGCGGGTCGCCGGCTTCTTCGTACCAGAACAGCGGATACTCGCGTAGCGCCTTGGCGTAGGCGATGGCGGTTTCCAGGTCGAAGCGGCCGTTGGCATCTACGGCCAGTTGCGCGTCTTTGCCGATCTCGGCGAGCACGGCTTCAATGCGCCGCCGGTCTTCGGCGATGTCGGCGCCGCCGATTTTCATTTTCACCACGCTGTAGCCGCGGTCGAGGTAGCCGCGCATTTCCTTGCGCAGGGCCTGCAAATCCTTGCCGGGATAATAATAACCGCCGGCGGCATAGACGAACACTTTGGGATTTGCGGTCACGCCATGGCGTTCGGCGAGCAGCCGGAACAGCGGTTTGCGCGCAATTTTGGCGGTGGCGTCCCAGATCGCCATATCCAGTGTGCCGACCGCGACCGAGCGTTCGCCGTGGCCGCCGGGTTTTTCATTCTGCATCATCGCCGACCATGCCCGGTGCGGATCGATATTGTCGCCGGCGTCGTTCATCAGGCTCTGGGGTTCGGCTTCGAGCAGGCGTGGCGCGAAGCGTTCGCGGATCAATCCGCCCTGGCCGTAGCGCCCGTTGGAGTTGAAGCCGTAACCGACCACGGTGCGTCCGTCGATTTTTACATCGGTGACCACGGCAACGAGACTGGTGGTCATTTTGGTGAAATCGATATACGCGTTGCGGATCGGGGAGGATATCGGCTTGGTGATCTCCCTGACGTCGATGATGCGTGGCATGCGATGAATTTTCCGGATGTTGTAGTCAGTGATAGAAGGTAGCAGAGGCCGCTATATCTTCAAGCCGTGCAGGAAGTTGGCGCGCTCGCGGGCGCCGGCCATCAGGAAACCGAGATCGCCGCCGCTGAGTATGAAGCGCATGCCCATCGCGATGTATTTCTCCAGCAGTTTCGGCTCGTAGACGCCGCCCATGCCGGGATAAATATTGTTTTTGCGGCAGGCATCAATAACCTTGCGATAGGCGTCTTCCACCCGCGGATCGCTGAATTGTCCGGGGATGCCCATCTCAGCGCACAGATCGTTGGTGCCAATCAGTATGGAATCGATGCCGGGAACGGCGGCAATGGCATCGGCTTTGGCAATGGCTTCCGGTGTTTCCAGCATGACGATCACCATGGTCTGCGCGTTGGCAACGGCGGTTGATTCTGCGACCGGCACGCTGCGATAACCGAATTGCGGCAGCACCCCCATCACCGAGCGATGGCCTACCGACGGATATTTGCAATAGGCGACCGCACGTTGCGCTTCTTCGACGGAATCGACATGCGGCACGACGATGCCCTGTGCACCTGCGTCGAGCAGCCGGGAAGCATGGTAATGCTCCTTGCCGGGCACGCGCACGATCGGCGTGATGCCCACCGCCAGCGAGGCCATCGCAATCTGCGCCGCCGTGTCCACGTCCATGGAATTGTGTTCCATGTCAATGAACAGCCAGTCGTAGCCGCAGGTCTTGCCGATGGTGGCGATGTCCACGGTGCGGGATAGGCGCAGCCCCATGCCGATGGCGATCTTGCCGGCAGCCAGTTGCTGTTTGGTGTGATTGGGATAGGCGCTCATATGAAATCCTCTGCTATTTGTCGGTGTGGGCGGGGAGAGTTTATACCGTGGGTGGCCGGATCGGCATGATGAAGAATTAAATTGGGAGTTTAGCGGACCCGCTTTCATGGTGACTGCGATGACAATGAAGGGCGTGAGTAATATCGATGCTACGAAAGCAGACCATGTGCAGATTCACGAGTGAGCGATATCCGGACCGTTGTTTCCGCGGCAATGCGATGCGATGGTCAGCATCGAGGTCACGATGATCCTGAGAGCGTTTGCAATATCCACTGATGAACCGGTGCGTCTCTTGGGTCGCGGGCCGAGGCTCGTGTGGAGCGGGGCCCCTGGTGCGGGGACCCATGCATCGTATGTGCTCTGCATCGGCAACTGTCGGGCGGAGATGCGGCGCATCAATGGACGCTGATGGCATTATTTAAGTTGTTGTTTTTAAACATTAATTATCATATTATTTTGTAAGTTTGCCGTAAGTCATGCGTATTATGGTGTCACTGGGCAGTGACAATGACCGAAGTCGGGAGGGCACCATGGGCAGAGGACGAATCAAGGCGGAAGCTGGCGATCCGAATAATTCCATTGCCGTGCGCATACGCACCGCAATGACGGCCTGCGGGATGAAATCTGTGGCTGAACTGGGCCGCCGCATCGGTCTGCCGCGGCAAACGGTGCATCGCTGGATCAACGGCGATACCAAGAACATGACCCACGAGAATCTGTACAAGGTCGCGGACGTGCTGCAGGTGCGCGCGCGCTGGCTGGCGGTGGGTGACACCGCGCCTGCACAGATCGATCTCGGCGAGGGCGATGTGGTCGGGCTGATCAAAACTTATGAAACGATGCCGCCTGCTGCGCGTGAGCAGTGGCTGGCCATAGGCCGCACCCTGCTGTCCATGCACATGGCGGGCAAGGGCACTGCAGTTGATCCCTATCAGAACCTGGTGCCGTTAACGCCGCACACCGTGGCTAATGTGCAGCCGGGCGACGCCATCCCCTCGATTTCGAAGCAGCGCTGACCGCGTATTTTCGGGGCTGCGCCACCGTCAGTGGCGCAATTTGCACGCAGACTTGGTAATCTCGCACTTTGATTGTTGAGTGCGGGATGTCGCGTGCGTGTTCAGGCACGCGCGACGCCCCGATAAAAGGTGAGGCGAGGCGATGCGTAGCATGTTGCAGTCGGGCGGAAGATGGTTCGCGCTGGTTTTGTTGCTGATGGGTTCCGTCGCCGCCGCGCATACGGTGCCGCCGCTGGCGCCGGATACCCAGAATTTCGTGCAGGAGATGGTGGAGCGCCACGGTTTCGATCGCCGCTCGCTGGAACGCACTTTTCAGGACACCAAGTTCCTGGACTCGATCATCCGTGCGATGGAGGCGCCGGCGACGGCGCTGCCCTGGCATGAATTCCGCGGGCGGCATGTCACCAATGCCCGTATCGAAAACGGTCTCAAATTCTGGGCAGAACACGCCGCTCTGCTGGAGCGGGCGGAGGCCGAGTATGACGTGCCACCGGAAATTATCGTGGCCACCATCGGTATCGAAACCCACTTCGGGCGCCGCACCGGCAATGTCAATGTGCTGGATGCGCTGACGACGCTGGCATTTGGCTATCCCCGCCGCGCCGCTTTTTTCCGCGGCGAACTCGAGCAGTTCCTGCTGCTGGCGCGTGAAAACGGATGGAAGTTGAGCGCAGTCCAGGGTTCGTTCGCCGGCGCCATCGGCATCCCCCAGTTTCTGCCCAGCAGTTACCGCAAGTATGCAGTGGACTTTGATGGTGACGGTCGCCGCGACCTGCGCAGCGTTGCCGATGCCATCGGCAGCGTCGCCAATTATTACCGGCACTTCGGCTGGAAAAACGGTGCTGCGGCCATCGTGCCGGTTGACGTGGGCGATACCACGCTCGATGCCATGCTGGCCGCCGGCCTTGCGCCGCATACCACGGTTGCCGAATTCAGGAAACGCGGCGTCGTGCCCCTGGAGCTGGTCGCGGACGATGCGGTTGCGTCACTGATCGGCGCCGAAGCCGACAGCGGCATGCGCTACTGGCTGGGACTGAACAATTTTTATGTGATCACGCGTTACAACCGCAGCATCAATTACGCGATGGTGGTGAACGAGTTGTCGACTACGCTGCGCCAGCAGCGGGTGCGCGCAGCTACGACCCGCTAGCTGAGACTGGACGGGAGTCGGCGTCGCGCGCAAACGCGACGAGGTGTTCGAGTTCAAGGCGGATGCCGATTTTTTCGCCGATGGCGTGATTATGATGGCTGGGCACCAGCGAAAAAACCTGGCCACCGTCGTGCAGCCTCAGGGTGTAGAGAAACTCCGCGCCGCGGAATGCGCGATGCAGCACCGTGGCCTGCAGCGGACTCGCATCGTCGTGCAGCACGTCATCGGGACGCAGCAGCACATCGACTGCCGTACCCGCGGGCCATTGTGGTGCGGCATCCGGCATGAATTCACCGAGTTCGAGCCGGATCTGGCCGTTGGGGAGCACCGTGCCGGGCAGGAACATGCCCTGGCCGATGAAATCCGCGGCATAACGCGTCAGTGGCTCGTGATAAAGCCGGTACGGCGTATCCCATTGCTCAATGCGTCCGTTTTTCATGATGCCGATCATGTCGGCGATGTTGAAGGCTTCGTTCTGGTCGTGCGTGACCAGCACCGCTGTGGTCTGCTCACGCTTGAGGATGTCGCGTACTTCGATGCTCAGGCGTTCGCGCATTTCAACGTCAAGGTTGGAGAAGGGCTCGTCAAGCAGCAGCAGTTGTGGTCGCGGCGCCAGCGCCCGTGCCAGTGCCACGCGCTGCTGCTGGCCGCCCGACAGTTCCTGCGGATATTTTTCGCCGAGGTCGCCGAGGCCGATCATGTCCAGCAGTTCATGGACTCGCGCCTTGCGCTGGGACGATGTAAACGCGTGCAGTCCGAAGGCGATATTGCCGGCCACGGTCAGGTGAGGAAACAGCGCATAGTCCTGGAACACGACGCCGATGCGCCGTTTCTCCGGTGGCACTGAAACGCCTTTGGCGCTCATCACTGCGCCATCCAGTTCTACGGTGCCGCCGAGTATGGGTTCAAAGCCGGCGATGCAGCGCAGTACCGTGGTCTTGCCGCAGCCGCTGGCGCCGAGCAGGCAGGCGATCATGCCCGGTTTGACGGAAAAGCTGACGCCCTGCAGCACGGGGGTGCGCGCGTAGGCGTGGGTGACATTGGTGAAGTCCAGGCGTGCCGGCATGGCGAAATTATAGCGGTTTTGCCGTTGATAATGATTCTTGTTAAAATGATTTTCCTAGGAATTTCCGTAACTTACCGCTTCGCTACTTCATATTCCGGCTTTGCCGCCCCCAGTGCATACCACCACGCTAGCGCAGCCTGCCACCACCTTGGCCGCAGCCGTTCGTGCCCGGCTGCCGCGGCTGCTGACCGTTTTTGCGGTGGTGCTGGCGGGTGTGCTGGCGCTGCCGGTGGTGGTCGTGCTGCTCAACCTGCTGGCGCCTGCGACTGATACCTGGCGTCATCTCGCCAGCACAGTACTGGCCGAATATGTAACCAATTCATTGTTGCTGATGCTGGGTGTCGCGTTCGGCGTCATCGTCGGCGGCGTGACCACGGCGTGGCTGACCACCATGTGCCGTTTCCCGGGGCGCCGCACTTTTGAATGGGCGCTGCTGTTGCCGATGGCCGTGCCGGCGTACGTGATGGCCTATGCCTACACTGATCTGTTGCAGTTCGCCGGGCCGGTGCAGACGGCATTGCGTGAATTCATGGGCTGGGCCGTGCATGACTACTGGTTCCCGGATGTGCGCTCGCTGGGCGGCGCCATCGTCATGCTGGCGCTGGTACTGTATCCCTATGTCTATCTGCTGGCACGTGCGGCCTTCCTCGAACAATCGGACAGCATGCTTGAAGTCGCGCGGGTCTCGGGCTACGGGCCGTGGAGTACTTTTCGCCGCGTTGCACTGCCGCTGGCACGGCCGGGAATCGTCGCCGGCACCGCACTGGCGCTGATGGAGGCACTGGCCGATTACGGCACCGTGGCGTATTTCGGCGTGCAGACATTTACTACGGGCATATTCCGCGCGTGGTTCTCGCTGGGCGACCATGCGGCTGCGGCGCAGTTATCGGCCATCCTGCTGGGCTTCGTGTTCCTGGTGCTGCTGATTGAGCGCGTCAGCCGGCGTGGTGCGGCATTCCATTCAGTGTCGCACCGCAAGCGCCTGCGCAATGTATATCACCTGCGCGGGCTGCGCGCCGCGGTGGCGGTGCTGTTCTGCGTGATGCCGCTGGTGTTCGGATTCCTGCTGCCAGCGGGCATCATGGCGCACATGGCGATCACTTCCGGCGACGCCCAGTTCGGTGCGCGTTATCTGACCCTGACCGGAAATACGGTGACGCTGGCGGCGGTCACGGCCAGCCTTGCAGTGCTGCTGGCGTTGATCGTGGGTTATGCCGTACGCGCATCACCGACGCGACCGGTGCGGATCGCGCACCGCATTGCCGGCCTGGGTTATGCGGTTCCGGGTGCGGTGATTGCGGTCGGCGTGCTGATTCCGGTAACGCGGCTGGATCAGGTGCTCGCGACGTGGATAGAAGCTGCGACCGGCGCTGCGCCCGGCCTGATTCTGACCGGCGGCATCGCCGCACTGGTCTATGCCTACCTGGTGCGCTTCTTCGCGGTATCGCTGCAGGCCGTGGATGCCGGGCTCGCCAAGATCACGCCGTCGATGGATGACGCGGCGCGTTCGCTGGGCTACGGACCGGAGGCGACGCTGTTGCATGTGCATGCACCGCTGTTATGGCGCAGCGCGCTGTCGGCGGGATTGCTGGTATTCGTCGACGTGATGAAGGAACTGCCGGCGACTTTTGTGATGCGCCCCTTCAATTTTGACACGCTGGCGGTGCAGGCCTTCAACCTGGCGTCCGATGAACGGCTCACCGAAGCGTCAACGGCAGCGCTCACCATCGTCGTGGTGGGGCTGCTGCCGTTGATCGTGCTGTCGCGGATGATGCTGCGCCCGGAGCGCGGGGAAGTCCCGGACTAGGCCGGGGTCGAATCGACGTCCGGCGCCTTACTGCTTATTTGTAACCGACGCGGTCGAAGATTTTCTGTGCAACCGGCTGGTTCTTGCCCAACTCGCTGATGTTGAGCGTATCCATCTTGAAGGTGCCGAGCGAGGCCAGCGCCTTGTTGTTCAGCGGGGCGCTCTTGACCACCGGCCATTCGTTGTTGCCTTCGGCGAAATAACTCTGTGCCTGGTCGCTGGCCAGATATTCCAGGTATTTGATTGCAGCGTCGCGGTGCTTGGCGTTCTTCACCACGCCGGCGCCCGAGACGTTCATGTGGGTGCCGAAGCTTTTCTGGTTGGGCAAGATCAGCCCGGTGTTCGCGATGACCTTGCGGTCTTCGGGCTTGTCGGAGGCGAGCAGGCGCACGTAGTAGTAGCTGTTGCTGATGGCCACGCCGCATTCACCGGCGGCCACCGCGCGGATCTGATCGGTGTCGCCACCCTTGGGGGTGCGGGCGAAATTGGCGACCACGCCGCGGGCCCATTGTTCGGCGCGGGCTTCACCCCAATGCGTGATCAGCGCGCTCATCAGCGACAGGTTGTAAACATGGCTGCCGGAGCGCGTGCAGACCAGGCCCTTCAGTTTCGGATCGGCCAGGTCTTCGTAATTCTGTACATCAGCCGCCTTGACGGTGGCCTTGTTGTAAACAATCACCCGGGCGCGTGCAGAAAAACCGAACCACTGGTTGTTCGGCGTACGCATGTGGTCAGGCAGGCGAGCGGCCAGCACTTTGGACTCGATGGGCTGGAACAGTCCCGCCTGCTCGGCGCGCCACAAGCGGCCGGCGTCCACGGTGACCAGGACGTCGGCCGGACTGGCCGCGCCTTCGTTCTTGATGCGCTCGATCAGCGGATCTTCGCCCGCCTCGATGCGGTTTAATTTGATGCCGGTGGTTTTGGTGAAATTGCTGTACAACGCCTCATCGGTCTGATAGTGGCGGGAGGAGTAGAGGTTGAGCAGTTTTTCCTGGGCAATCACAGGTGTGCTGAGAGTGGCGGTGAGAGCGAAGGCAAGGATGTAGCGCATTAAAATAGCCTTTAAAAACAATAAGTTGTATAATTTATAGTGATTGTGCAGTTATCGCGTAACGGATAATAACAAGAACAATTCTCATTAGCAATATAAATGAGAATCATTGTTATTAATGCACATATAAGGGCGTGGGTGGAGTCATCCAGGTCTGAGTCAGGCGCAGCTACACCGTGGAATCTGGTGGGTGGTGTCCAGGTACGGGCCAGGAAAACTGCTGCGATCCGCCGCACGGCGGATCAAATGGGCAGGCGGCGGGCGCCGTTGTATCGATGCTGCCAGTAACGGTTATTCATGTCGCTGATCTTGACGTGACCGCCGGTGCTCGGTGCGTGGACGAAGCGCGATTCGCCAAGATAAATGCCGACATGGGAAAACGGTTGTCGCATCGTATTGAAAAACACCAGATCGCCGGGCTGCAATTGGTCGCGGTCCACGGTGTCGCCGATGCCGCTCAATTGATACGAGTTGTACGGCAATGACTGTCCCGTCATCTGGCCGTATACGTAGCGGATCAGTCCGCTGCAATCGAAACCGGTGTTGGGCGAGATGCCGCCCCAGCGGTATGGCACGCCGATATAGCCCAGGGCACGCAGCGCAAATTCCTGCCCTGCACCAGGCGGGGTTCGCGCGGTGTCGGGCGCGCTGTAAGTGCGGTCCGCGTCATGACGGTCGGGCGACGCGCAGCCACCCAGCAGCAACAGCAGGATTACTATCGGGTATCGCGACATGTATCCACTTTATCCAATAACTAATTGATTGTAAATGATAAATTTCGCAGTTCTCAGAAAGCCACGGCAGCGTAAACTAATACGCTATGCCTGACGTTGGATACAGACCATGACGACCCGTCCACTGCATCGATTACTGTTTGCCGCCATCCTGTGGTGCAGCGCACTGGCGCCCGTGGCCGTAGCGCAGACCACGGTCGAAGTCATTCCCATCAAATACCGCAAAGCCGAGCAGCTGATTCCGGTAATCCAGCCGCTGCTCGGTCGCGAAGCCAGCGTGAGTGCTTTTCAGAACCAATTGGTGATCCGGGCCACGCCGGCGGAACTGGCTCGTGTCAAAGGCGTGCTCGCAACTATCGATACGCCCCCCCGCCGTCTGATGATCACGGTGCGTCAGGATGCCGACCTGGAGCGTGACCGCCGCGATTTGGAAGTCTCGGGCAGCATTGGCAGCGACCGTGCCCGGGTCACCGTCCCGGGCAGCGGTGAGCGCGGCGGTGGCAACATTGTGCTGCGCGAAGGCGACGACCGGCTGCGCGCGCGTGCCGTCGACAGCCAGCTGTCCAGCCGCGATCGCAGCGCGCAGACCATACAGGTGCTCGAAGGCTACAGCGCGTTCATCCGTGTTGGTGAATCGCGACCGGTGCGCAACCGGCAGGTGGTGCGCAGCGTGGTCAATGGCCAGGTGGTCGAGCGCGTCATCGACAGTAC
>JBBKXO010000429.1:0-2699 GCA_037969525.1 Burkholderiales bacterium
GTGCTGAGGGTGCGCGCGCAGTAGCTCCCGTCACCCAAAGAGAAATGGCGCATGACGGATCGCACCGCCACCCTGGATTGCTGTGGTTAATGTTGCTGTGGTTAATGTTACTGTGATCATTGGCGGGCAGATTCCTGCGCCGCGTTTTTGGTCTGGCTACCGTACCAGTCCGCGGCCTGCGGCGCCACGAACAGCCAGTAGATCGTCAGGGCAATGATCGGTATCTCGATGATGAACATCGCATTCAGATACGGCGGGAATGGCGAGAGCCCGCGCAGCCAGTTCAGGTTGGTCAGGGCGACAAACACCAGAAACGCATAACGCGCCGCGTCACTGCGCAGCGCCAGCCGGCTGAGGATCAGGGCAGCGATGCCGCCATACACCACGACGGCGAGCACCAGTTCGGCCCTGCTAATTCCGCCCGTCAGCCAGTCGGCCAGGGCGGCGGCATTGGTCAGCAGTATGCAGAGGGCAGTTGCTGCCAGCGCATTTCTGACGGGCGGCGGCAGGCTCATCGCCATCAGGCTTTGGCGCGACGCGGGGTTCGCACCGGCTCCTGGTCCGTGCGCAGGTGGTCGAGCATGTGCAGTTCCATTTCGGACAGCGTGCTGAGGCTGTTATGCACCACGATCTGATTGAATTCGTACTGTTCGCCGTCGAGCTCAATCAGTTTCAGGTTGAAGGCCGCCTTCAGCGAGCGTGCCAGGCGTTCCGGCGCCACAGTCAGGCCCAGTCCTGCGGCCACCATGCGGCAGGCGTTGTCGAGACCGGTGACATGCGCATGTATGCGTATGGATTTACCGACGGTGCGCGCCTGCTCGCTGAGCAGGCGGTATATCGAGCTCGCCGGTGAGAGCCCGATGAATTCGTGGTCCAGCGTATCTTCAAAACGGATGCGGGTATGGCGCTCCAGCGGGTGCCCGGCCGGCGCTACCAGCAGCATGCGTTCATTGCGGTACGGGAAATTCGCCAGCCCCAGCGTGGGCGCGGAATCGACCATCAGGCCGATGTTGGCTTGCTTCTGCATCAACGCCTGTGGGGTATTGCGCGACAGCACTTCCTCCACCTCGACCAGCACGCTCGGATGTTTTTTGCGGAAGCGGTTCAGCGTGGAGGGCAGGTGTGCCGTGATGGCCGCGCCGTTGGATACCACGCGGACATGGCCCTGGATGCCCCGGCGCAGCACCAGTGCAGCGATGCCCAGCGCATTCAGCGGCTCGAGGATTTTTTCCACATGTTCGGCAACCAGCTGGCCGGCTGGGGTCAGCCGCATGCCGTGCGGGCTGCGCTCCAGCAGCAGCTTGCCGATCATGGTTTCGAAATTCTTGATCCTGCGGCTGGCCGCACCGATGGCCAGATGGTTGGCCTTAGCGGCCTGCGTCAGGTTGCCGGTTGCCGCCACGGCCTCGAAGAGGCGCAGCGTACGGACGTCCAGCCCGTGCAGCGAGGGGATGTCGGATTTTTTCATGGGGTGTTCCGTGCGGACCACCCCCTGCACTCCCGTCCCGCAGGGTGAAACCCGCTATCACCCAGTCATTTCAACACAAACGGATGGAAATGCAGAGCATTGGCTTTCCCATTTTGCGAACGGGTCCTTCAAAAAGCATTGATGTGGACTGCGTGCAGGGTTGTACTTCACTGCAGCCGTGGAATTGCTGCGTCCCTGTTTGTGACGGGAGATGTGCAAGCACCGAAGGACCAGATAACGAACTAACAATTATTGGGGCGGCCATGTTGGTTCACTATGTTCCTGTCATTCAAAGTAGATAGGGCCAAAGTGAGTTAGCTGAAAAATTTACACTGACCCTGTTTCTCTTAGTGACCTAGTCATGGGCCTGGGGGGGACGGTGCAGGCAATTGGACTTCTATCTTTGTGCGACATCGTACAGAGCGCCGCGGGGATGTTGCCTAGACTTGAAGAATATCAAGAACAAGGCGAGAGTTCCGTGAGCGCAGTATTCCCCGTCGATTGCCCTGCACCCAGCCAGCATCACAGCGCATGTCCGAATTGCGGCCTCGGCTCCTGGGGCCTGCTCGCCAATCTCACCTTGCACGAATCCAGCCAATTCACTGGAATCATTGAGCACTGTCGGCCGCTCAAGCGCAACGAACAACTTCATCGCGCCGGCACCGCGCTTAAGTCGCTGTATGCCATTAAAAGCGGATTCCTGAGGACGAGCATCAGTACCAATGACGGACGTGAGCAGATCGTCGGTTTCTCCATGACCGGAGAGTTCCTCGGCATGGATGCCATCAGCACGGGCATGCATCAAAGCGATACGGTTGCACTCGAAGACAGCAGCCTTTGCGGCATACGCTATGACGATTTAGAGGAACTTGGCCGCGCCATTCCGACACTGCAATACTACTTTCATCGTGTGATGGGTGTGGAAATTGCAAACATGCACGGCAACCTGCTATTGCTTGGCACCATGTGCGCTGAGGAACGCGTTGCCACCTTTCTGCTCAATCTCTCAGAACGATACTCCGCCCGCGGTTACTCGGGAACCAGCTTCAGGCTGCCCATGACACGACGGGATATCGGGAGCTATCTTGGGCTCAAACTTGAAACGGTCAGCCGGGTAATCTCCCACTTCAATAACCTCCATCTGATCACGGTAAATGTTAAAACAATAAAAATCGAAAACATCGCGAACTTGCAACAAAGATCTGGAAAACTGGGGGCAGGATATTCCCGG
>JBBKXO010000430.1:0-3031 GCA_037969525.1 Burkholderiales bacterium
AGATCACCATGTTTGTAGTTTTCCAGCAGCACATCGACCTGCGCAGCCAGCTTGCGCACCAGTTCCTGGCCCTCGGGTTTGGACAGATTGACGGTGATCGATTTCTTGCCGCGATTGGCGGCCGCAAAATAGGCCGACTCTTTGGTATCCGCGCCCTGCGGATCCTTCAGCCACGGCGGGCCGAAGGCGCGCGAATCGTCACCGCCACCCGGCCGCTCGACCTTGATGACGTCCGCGCCCAGATCGGCGAGGTTCTGTCCGGCCCAGGGTGCAGCGAGCACGCGGGAGAGATCCAGTACTTTGATATGCGATAACGGTCCGGCCATGATGTTCCTGAATGGGTTGTGTAACGAAGTAGAGGACGAATCAGCCGCCGCAGTCAGTGTCCGACAAAGCGCGGCTTCTTCTTATTCATGAAGGCATCGTAGCCGATGCGATAGTCCTCGGTATTAAAGTAGTCGAAGTTGGCGTCGATCTCGGCTGCACTCAGCGGCGCCGGCTGCGGCGTCAGCCGGCGGATGAACTGCTTATGCCAGCGCGCCACCAGCGGCGCCCCGGCAACAATGCGCTGCACGCTTGCCGCGGTTTCTGCCGCCAGGTCTGCATCGGACACCAGCCGCGTCAGCAACCCCTTGGTCTGCGCTTCCGTGGCGTCCCAGACCCGGCCTTCGACGAGGATCTCCAGCGCCACGGCGCGCCCGACCAGTGGCAGCAATGCATTGAGTTCATCCCAAGCAATGGCAAAGCCCAGGCGGTTGATCGGTACGCCGAATTTCGCGCTATGCCCGGCGATGCGCAAATCGCACTGGCAGGCGAGTTCCAGGCCGCCGCCGGCGCAGGCGCCGTGAATCATCGCCACGGTCGGGTGCCGGCAGTCACCGACTGCGCGCAAGGCACCGAAGACCAGTTCACGGTGGTAGACCTTGCCCTGCGCTGCCGTGTCACGTACCTGGGCGAATTCGGCGATGTCGGCACCCGCAGCAAAAGCTGTGGTGCCGGCGCCGCGCAGCACCACACAGCGCAGTTCGTCATCCGCCGACAGCTGTTGCATGACGGTCGCAAGGTCGCGCCACATCGCCACCGTCAGCGCGTTGAGTTTCTCCGGGTTGGACAGTGCGACCGTGGCTGTTGTGCCTGTCCGCGTTACTTGAATTTCGCCGCTCATGGCGCGATTTTAGAGGAATAAGCTACGCACATAAGCCATGCCCGTGAAAAAGACCACGCCGCAGATCAGGCCAACGAACATATTGCGGCGGGCGATGCGATAGGCGATGAAGGCCACGGCACAGGCCAGCAGCCGGTCAACGAGTGCGGTCTGTGCCAGCATTCCCGATGGTGCGACGATGATGCGGGCAATCAATCCGGCAATCAGCGCATAGGCCACGCAGGATATCCATTCGAACATGGCGCTTTGCGGGTTCAAACGGCCCGACAGCAGCACGCCCAGTCCGCGCCACAAATAGGTCGCCGCCCCGCAGGCGAACATCAGCAACCACAGGTCAGCTGCGCCGGGCATATTGCCTCTGCAGATACCAGGCGGCGGTGCCGCCAATGAAACCGGCGCCGAGCAGGCTCCACGCCGGAGCAATCGCGTGCAACACCAGCGCCGTGGTGGCGCCGCAAATCAGCGCCGTGATCGCCGAACGCGTTCTCGCCTCCCCCACCAGCGTGATAAAAAAGTACAGCGGCGTCAAAAGTGCGAGTCCATAGCGCGCCAACGGCGGCAGAGCACCGATCAACAATTGCCCGATCAGTGCAAATACCACCGACGCGACTATGCAGATCATGGAAAAGCCGAGGAAATAATGCCAGCGTACCTCCACCGCCATGTCGTTAAAGCGGCGCATCGTAACCGCCCAGGTCGTCATCGATACCAGCTGCGCGGCCAGCAGGAACTGCCACAACCGGCGCGCGCGGCTGCCGGCACGCATCAGCGGCATCAACGTCAGCGTCATCGGCAAAAACCGCGCGGCACTCAACGACACGGCAAGCACCGTGGTGGCAACGGCCGCATCACTGGCCTGCATCTCCAGCAAGACCAATTGTCCGGGCAGCGCCCAGATGGCCAGCGTGGCCGCCAGGGTCAGCCAGATGGAGTAACCGGCATCTGCTGCCAGAGAACCGTAGCCGATAAAGCCCGCGCCGAGCACGGCTGCGGGCACACCCAGGGCCTCTCGCACGCCAGCGCGAAAAGCCAATACCTGTTGTAGCTTTGCGGCTTCAGTCACGCGGCACCCGTGTCCGGTTGAGGGCCGGATGTCCCCGACATTGCGCTCAGCGCCGTGGGTCGCGCGGTTTGGGCTGGGTGCGAGGTCCCGGGGCAACCGCGCCGGAATCGAGAAACTCGGTCAATATCCCTAACTGCGCGGACGCCTGCTTGCGTACCGCCTCGACATCACAGTCGGCCCAGTCATAAAAACCCCTGCCGCTGGCCAGACCGGTTTCCCCGTTCTTCACCATGGCTTGCAGCATCGGGTTGGGAATGCCGTTATGAAACAGTTTGGGCACGATGGAAGCCTGCGCGCCGGCATGTATGGTCAGGTCGCTGATGTCCTTCTGCTGGATCAGGCCGTTGAGGCACATGCGCGGCGCCAGCATGCGGCGTGCCGCATGATCGATATCCGCCGCACTGGCAACACCCGCCTCGATCAGGTAATAGGCTTCGTGCAGGATTGCATGCTGCAAACGATTGACCAGAAAACCGACGATGGGCTTGTAAAGCACCACCGGCTCCTTGCCGGTGCGCTGCAACATCGCGGCGGCGGCATCAACCAGCGCCGGCGGGGTCTGCGGCCCGGCCATGACTTCGACGACCAGCGCCTGGTCAGCCGGCATGAAATAGTGCAATCCGAGAAAACGCTCCGGATGCCGCAGCGGCTTGGCGAGTTCAACCAGATCCAGTCCCGACGTGCCGGTAGCAATAATGACGTCGGCACCCGGATAGGCGGCCTCAATCTCGGCATATACACTTTGTTTGGTAGCAACGACTTCGGGCACGAGTTCCAGCACCAGATCCGGCGGTGACTCCGGC